>JAFYOL010000235.1 GCA_017560205.1 Erysipelotrichaceae bacterium
ACGATTCTTGATATTCGAAATGCAGTGAAAAAGGCAATGAGCACACCGATTGATGATCAGTATGCACTGATCAATGCTGTCTGTGTACGTTACACATGCAATGGAATTACGACAAGAAGAATGCCGGTTGGTGAAATCAGTGAAGAACTGACAGTTCATCTGGATTTGTTGTGTGCAAGTCGTCAGATTGCATTTGATTATGTAACTTGTGTTGAGAATGCAAAACTTCAGATTCTCGATATTTCATTGGATTCTTTCGCAGTCGCAAAAGAAGCTTGTCTGTTTGAACAGGCAGTTGATCAGAATGTGATTGTGTTGAAGCTTGAACGTGAAAGTACATCCATGGCACTTCTTCATGAAGGACGTTTTGCATCTTGCGATGTAATTCGTCAAGGAATTGGAAGCTGGATTGCCAAGGTGACTGATCAGATTCATCTGCCGCTGGATGTTTCCAGCCGTCTGGTAAGTTTCAATGGACGTATTCGTCCGCAGAACTGCAAGACAAGTCCGATCTATATCTGGTCAATGGATGGTGTGACTTCGACAATTTCCGAACAGGAACTTTGTGATATGATGAGTGCACCTGCAGAAAAATGGATTGAAGAAATCCGTGCTACGAGTGAACCAATCATTGCATCAGGAAAAACAACAGTTGTTTTGACTGGTGAAGGAGCTGAGATTGAAGGTCTTGCGGAAGCCTTGAGCACAACTCTTGGTTGCACAGTAAAGCGTTATTTCCCTGAAACATTGGGTGTACGCTCTTCAGCTCTTACAAGTGTACTCGGCATGTTCTATGTCTATGCAGATACACACATGGTTTTAGGTGATACAGACAGCTGTGTCAATATGGAACAGTTTACAAAGTCAGTTCAGGTAAAACCAATTAAGACATCGGATGAAAATACCCTTACAGGTAAACTCAAAAATATACTTTTTGACAATAAAGATAAAGATTAATTCGGAGGGAAGATTATGAGTCAAATTGAATTCAATCAGGTTGCAAAAATCAAAGTATTCGGTATTGGTGGCGGCGGATGCAACGCTGTAAGCCGAATGGTTGAAGAAGGCGTTCAGGGCGTTGAGTTCTACGTCGTAAATACAGACCTGCAGGTTCTGCAGGCTAGTCCAGTTGCCAATAAGATCATTCTTGGTAATCTGGGTGCAGGTGCTAATCCAGAAGTTGGAAGACGTGCTGCAGAAGAAAATGAAGAAGCTATTCGTGAAGCTATTAAGGGTTCCGACATGGTTTATATCACTGCTGGTATGGGCGGTGGAACAGGTACTGGTGCTGCTCCAGTGTTTGCACGTATCGCTAAAGAAGAAGGTGCACTGACTGTTGGTATCGTTACTAAGCCATTCACTTTTGAAGGTAGAAGAAGAACAGAACAGGCTGTTGCAGGTCTTGAAGAATTGAGTGAATATGTAGATTCACTGATTGTTGTATCTAACGACCAGCTGCTGCGTGTTATCGGTAATGTGCCACTGATCGATGCATTCAAGGAAGCTGACAATGTACTGCGTCAGGGTGTTCAGACTGTTACAGATCTGATTGCTGTACCTAGCTTGATCAACCTGGACTTTGCTGACGTTCGTTCAGTAATGGAAGGTCAGGGTTCAGCTCTGATCGGTATCGGTATGGCACAGGGTGACAAGAAGGCTCAGGAAGCTGCTTCTAAGGCTATTCATTCACCATTGCTGGAAGCACAGATCAATGGTGCTAAAAAGGCAATCGTTAACATCACTGGTGGTAACACTGTTACTCTGCAGGATGCAAATGAAGCTGCTGAATTTATTCGTGATGCCGCTGGTCAGAACCTGGATGTTATTTTCGGGGTATCTATCAATGAAAAGATTGGTGATGCAATCATCGTTACAGTTATCGCAACTGGTTTTGAACTGGTTGATAAGAAACCTGCTGCTCCTAAGGCAACAGTACGTTCTGCATCAGAAATCTCTGAAGTGGTAAAGACAGAAGCACCTCAGATTGAAATCGAAGATAACGATATTCCTAAGTTCTTCCGTTATCGCTAAGAAATAAACAAGAGGATGGAAGCTTCCATCCTTTTCTATTACTAAAGGAGAATCTAAATGAAAAACTTATTGGATTTGCATACACATACTATTTCCAGTGGTCATGCATACAGTACATTGGCAGAAAATGTTGCTGCATCAAAACTTGCTGGATTGAAATACTACGGAATGTCAGATCATGCACCAGCAATTCCAGGTGGTCCGCATATTTATCATTTTGCGAATCTTCGTGCTATTCCATCCATTATTGATGGAGTTCATGTATTGAAAGGGGCAGAACTCAATATTCTGAATGACAAAGGGGAAGTTGATATTCCTGATGATATTCTGGCTGAACTGGACTATGCGATTGCGTCAATGCATGGACCATGTATTCCTAAGGGAGATGAAGAGTATTATACAAATGCTTATCTGAATGCCATGAAGAATCCTTATGTGCGTATTATTGGTCATCCTGATGATGGTCGTTTTCCTTTGAATCATGAAAAATTTGTGAATGGATTGATCGAAAATCATATCATCATGGAAGTCAACAATGCATCCATCTCACCGATTTCATTTCGACCAGGTGCACGTGAAAATTATGCTTCACTTTTGAAATTGTGTGCAGAAAAACGTGTTCCAATTATCATCAACACGGATGCGCACATCTGCTATCGCATCGGTGATATTGATCTGGCATTGGCTATGCTGAAAGAACTGAATTTTCCTGAAGAGTTGATTCTTAACTTCAATGAAGAGCTGATTCAGGAATATATTTTGACATCAAGAAAATAAAATACTCTGCTGAAAGCAGAGACAGGGGTTTTATGGAAAAGAAGAAGTATTGTACATTCTGCGGAGCTGAAAACAAAGCAGAAGATTTGTTGTGTCATCGCTGTCAGGAAAACCTGAATGCTGAAGATGAGCTTTTGAAGGATTTTCTGATTGAGCGTACCAAAGATAAGCTGAAAGGGAATCTGGATGATTCACTGCGTGATATCATCATGAATTTCCTTAAATCTCATCTTTATGGCATGGTGTTTACAATTTCATTGGTTGCTGCAATCAGTGTCAATGCAATTGCAGGAACTGGTATTCCACGTGTTACACAGCGTCCAGATGTTTCTGATGTACCTGTTGTGAATGATCAGGCTGCTGCCGATGATCCAATCAACGATAAGCAAGAACAGAAGATTCCAATGAGTGTTGAACAATTGGAAGTAATAAAAGTGGTGGATGCGTATTTTGAGACCGCACGCAATATTCAAAACAGCGATTATGTGGATGAAGAACTGGCTTCTTTGATTCATTACGAAGAATTGGATGCAGGTGTCGGAAGTCCGATCATTCCATCTTTTGATGTTGAAGAGAAAGAAAATATACAATCTCTCATGCTCGATTATCAGCTGCTTAGAATGAATCCTGATTATTATATGTACTATTTGACATCCATTTATCTTGATGCAGGATATACAGTGGCAGACATTACAGTTGTAGAGACATTAACTGCCAATAGCGTGACAACACAGACACAATTTGATGTACTTGCGGTTGATTTTGATGGTCAATGGCGTATTTGTCAGGTCTGTGATGTGACAGAAGACTATAAGAGTTTGTATTTCTACGATGAATTAATCTGGAAC
>JAFYOL010000236.1 GCA_017560205.1 Erysipelotrichaceae bacterium
AGACATGCCTGAGTTCCTGCATAGTCAAATTCTGCAGCCTGTCCCATCACGATTGGACCTGAACCGATAACCAGAATCTTCTTGATATCTGTACGTCTAGGCATTCTGATTTCCTCCTTTCATCATCGCTACAAACTGATTCATCAGTGCAGCTGTATCATTTGGATTAGCTGCTGCATCAGGATGATACAGTGTAGCCATCACATTGTCTTTTTCAATTGTAAATCCTGCAGCTGAATCATCCAGAATATTCACATGAGTCAGCTTTGCCTGTTTTTCAAGGCTTTCTTTTTCAATCAGCCAGTCATGGTTGAGGGAAGCAATTTCCACTTTGCCATTTTCCAGTACTTTCACTGGGTGGTTGCCGCCATGACGTCCAGTTTTCATCTTGATCAGGTTCATGTTGTTGACAAGACCTAGCAGATGATAGCCTGCACTGATGCCAAACAGCGGCTTTTTACCCTGCAGCTGCTTTAATGTTTCCAGTGTTTCTGCTGCATCCTGCGGATTTCCAGGGCCACCTGCAACTACGATGCCATCTGGATTCATTGCCAGAATTGTTTCTGCAGACATGTTGTAAGGGACAACTGTGACGTTGCATCCGTTGCGATTGAGTTCACGTACCAGACCATAAGTTACACCACAGTCAATCACAATCACACTGTACTTCGGATGAGCACAGCGGCTGTACCATTTCTTTCTGCAGGATACTTTCGCAATCAGATTTTCTGGTGCACTGTACGCTGCAATTTTAGCCATTGCTTCTTCATGAGTAACTTCTGCATCACAGATCAGCCCCACCATGTTTCCTTCATCACGAAGAAGTCGAGTCAGTTTACGTGTATCCAGATGAGTCAGACCCACCACATCATTTTCTTCAAGCACTTCATTAAGTGTTTTTGTATAACGGAAGTTGCTTGGTTTATCGTTGTATTCACGAACGATCAGTCCCTTAGGACCCATCAGTTTCGAATCATAATCTTCATCAATGATGCCATAATTCCCAATCAGTGGATATGTCATCACAATCATCTTTTCAGTGTAACCAGGATTGCTTAAGATTTCCTGATAACCAACTACGGCTGTATTGAACACGACTTCACACAAAGCTTCCTTCATGCTTCCAAAGCCTTTACCCGTCAGTTCAACACCATTGGCCAAAACGATTTTTCTTTCAATCATTAAATATCCCTCCTGTACACGATTTCTCCATCACAGACAGTCAATAGACATACACCATGAGCGTACCATCCAATGAATGGTGTGCTCTTTCCTTTGGTCAAAAGACCTTTTTCTGTAATTTTTTCACGATGCATCAAGTCAAACATCGCAAGATTTGCCTTTTCAAAGTTTGTCAAATCGCCGCCTTCAATCCCAAAGATATTGGCAACATTGTAGCTCATCGCATCCAATACTGTTTCCAGTTTGACTTTTCCTGTTTTTACCAGACCACTGTACACCAGTGAGAAGGCATATTCAGAACTTGTGATTCCCATCAGTGATTTTGCCAAACCACGTGATTTTTCTTCTTCAGAATGAGGCGCATGGTCAGTACAGATCATTTCAATCGTACCATCATTCAATCCTGCAATCAGAGCTTCCTGATCTTCTTTTGTACGAAGAGGAGGATTCATCTTGTAGCGTCCATCATCTTCCTTGATGTCATCTTCACACATCAACAGATGATGTACAGTCACTTCTGCACTGACATTGACACCACGCTTTTTCGCCTGACGTACCAGTTCAACACCTTCTTTAGTTGAAATGTGACAGATGTGATACTGACATCCTGTTTCTTCAGCCAGTTTGATATCACGTTCAATCTGTTTCCATTCACTTTCAGAACTGATGCCAACCAGTCCCATTTCCTGTGCTTTATGACCATCGTGAATGCATCCACCTTCTTTAAGCAGACTTTCATCTTCACAATGAGCGACAATCATGCAGTTGAGTTCAGCTGCTTTCTTCATCGCAGCACGCATCATTTCTTCTCTCTGTACACCTTTTCCATCATCACTGAAGGCAATTGTATAGTCAGTTAATTCTTCCATTTCTGAAAGTTCAATTCCTTTTTCACCTTTTGTGATTGCACCATATGGAATCACTTTGATTACTGCATTGTGTTCAATCGCATCCATCTGAACTTTCATATGTTCTCTGGAGTCTGGTACAGGATTCAGGTTAGGCATAGAGAAGACAGTTGTAAATCCTCCCTTAGCCATGGCTTTTGTTTCAGAAACCATGTTGCCTTTGTATTCAAATCCTGGTTCTCTTAAATGTACATGCGGGTCAATCAGACCAGGTACAATCAGTGTGCTGGAACAATCCAGTACTTCATCAACATCCGGCAGATCAATATCATCAGCCACTACCAGACGTCCTAAATCATCAATCAGACAGTCTTTTTTCTGAATCTTGCCATTCAGATAGACTTCACCATTTTTCAGGACAAAACTCATATTAGTCCTCCAGTGCACGCATCATCACTGCCATACGTACATAAACACCGTTTTCAATCTGTGGGAAGATACGACTCTTTTCGCATTCCACTACATCATCGGCAATTTCTACACCACGGTTGAATGGTGCAGGATGCATGATGATTGCATTTTCCTTCATCATGTTGACACGTTCCTTAGTCAGACCGAAACGTTCATGATATTCAGCTTTAGAAATCTGCATTTCAGATTCATGACGTTCATGCTGAACACGAAGCAGCATGATGATATCCATTTCTCTGCATGCTGTTTCAAAATCAATGTATTCATATTCATCTTCACGGAACTCTTCAGGACCGCTGATATAGCACTTCATGCCTAAACGTTCCATAACTTCAATGTTAGTGTGTGCAACACGGCTGTATTTCACATCCCCAACAATCGCAATTTTCAAACCTTCAAATGAACCAAACTGTTCACGGATTGTCATTAAATCCAGCAGTGACTGTGTTGGATGGTCTTTCTTGCCATCACCACCGCTTAAGATTGGTGTCTTAATCCCTTTCAGTTGTTTATAGTATTCATCCTGACGATCACGAATCACCAGAGCATCTACACCGAATGAGCTGAATGTCTTCACTGTGTCATAGAAAGTTTCACCCTTGTTCATACTGGAAGCTGAAGCATTGAATGAAATCACATGGAAACCCAGTTTAGCCTGTGCTACCTGGAAGGAATACTGTGTTCTTGTGCTTGGTTCAAAAAACAGGTTCGCTGCAATTTTCCCTTTGCATGCATCAATATATTTCCCTTCTTTGCATTCTTTGGCCACATCTAAGATATGGATGATTTCTTCAACACTAAGGTCTTTTAAACAGAACAGATTTTTCATAATGAGGTCTCCTTTATATCACAAAAAAGCCTTCCTGCAAGACACAGAAAGGCTGATAATCACACAAAAAAGACATACTAATGCCATCATAATCCCTTCTTAGTGTCTCGCACTAAATTAAAGCCACAGATAGTATAGCACAGACCTGTCTTTTTGTCTTACTAAAATTCATGAATTTTTAAGCATTTTCACAATGAATTCCACCCCTTTTTCCAGCATTTCATCATCAAATTCAAAATCAGCATGATGAAGCGGAAATTGAACTTTCATCCCCATCAGTATATACACAGATGGCAGACACTCAGCAAAACAGGCAAAATCATCACAGATCCAAAGAGGTTCATTCAAAAGCTGAGCACCGCATAAAACTGCACGCTCTACTAGCACAGAAGAATTTCTTAATACAGGATAACCTGATGAAAACTCAAAAGTACCATCATGTTGTCTCAGCCAGTCCATCATCTGTTTTTCACTGCTTCGACTTAAAGCACGAATGGTCCCTTTTGCATAGGCATACTCTGATACCTGATTGCAGGATGAACCACACTGAACAACATTCATACTGATAAAACCATCATGAAATTCTTTTCGTTGAAGATCATATAGAAAATCAGTGCATTTTTTAAGTGCAGTCTCTTTCAGTTGG
>JAFYOL010000237.1 GCA_017560205.1 Erysipelotrichaceae bacterium
CCTTACTATGTTCAAAATCAAGAAGATTCTATTGAATAAACCCTTCTAATCTTTGCATACCCAGTTTAAAAACTTCACTTTAGTCTTTATTTACCGTATTTTTTTCGTTTTCGACCTAGAATGATTTGACATAAAAGCAAATCTAGTATACAATTTAACAGCAATTGCTCAATTTGTATCAAGAGAGGAAGGTGGCTCAACCATGAAAAGAACTTATCAGCCGAGCAAAAGAAAACATCAGAAAACCCACGGTTTCAGAGCCCGTATGAAAACTGTTGGAGGACGTAAAGTCTTAGCACGTCGTCGTGCAAAGGGCAGAAAAGTATTGTCTGCATAAGAAGTCACTCCGGTGACTTTTTTATTTCGTTATGAAAGTTGCATTAAGAGTTAAGAAAAACGAGGAATTCCAGGAAATCATCAAACTGAAAAAGTTCGTTGCATGTCCAAGCTTTGCGCTGTACATCAAGCCGAAAAGCGGGAAGTACAGTCGCTTTGGAATCTCCTGCGGAAAGAAAATGGGCAATGCAGTTGTGCGTAACAAAATTAAGCGTCAATGCAGAGGCATGCTTCAGGAACTGGATAGCGCAAACAAGCGTTTTGATGGTATTTTAATGGTGCGTCAGGCTTATCATAAATTGTCTTATGAAGAGAATAAAAAAAGCTTGGAATCCCTGCTTAAAAAAGTTAAAATATAGAAGTATGCATGATTATTAAGGAGAAAAACATGAGTAAAACTACTAAAAAACGTCTGTTTTTTCTTTTGATTGTTGCGGCTCTGTTCCTGGTATCAGGATGCGCTCCACAGACAATCACAGACCCTGAAACAGGCGAAACTGTCACAAAACTTATCTACACAACAACAACATTCAAAGAAACATTCGAAACAGAAAACTTCTTTAATGCTCTGCTGGTATGGCCAATGGCTCAGGTCATCAACTACACTTCACCAGCAATTGGTGTAGCTGGTGCGATTGCACTGGTTACAGCTGCTGTACATCTGCTGGTAACAGTACTGAGTTGGAAGTCAACACTGTCAACTCAGAGAATGCAGATGATCCAGCCTGAAATCAACAAGATTCAGAAGAAGTATGAAGGTAAAGATGATGAAGCTTCAAAGATGAAGCTGTCCAACGAAATGATGGCTCTTTACAAGAAGTATGATATCAACCCTCTGGGATCTATGGTTCCACTGTTCTTGCAGATGCCTGTACTGATTGCAATCTATCACTCAGTACAGAGAGCTGAAGTTGTACTGAAGGGTTCATTCCTTGGAATGAGTCTGTCAGTATCTCCACTGGATGGCATCATGAAAGATGGCAACTTCCTGTACCTTGTACTGGTCGTTGTAATGTTTGCCGCACAGATTGCATCAATGAAAATGCCTAACTGGATCGCAAACTACAAAGCTAAAAAGGAAGCAGAACTGCACCACAGAAAGTACACACCTGCACCTGACAACAACTCAATGATGACAATGATGGTCGTTATCCTGTTCATGTCTGTATCATGGCCATCAGCAATGACTGTATACTGGGTAATTTCTTCCCTGGTTTCTATCATTAAGACTCTTCTGACAAATGCCGTCATGGGCAAGCCAAGCAAGGAGGCTTTCTAATGGAAAAGTTTACTGCTAAGACATTGGAAGATCTGCTGAACAAAGCTGCTGAGGCGAAAGGTGTAACTGTAGAAGAACTGGTTTACTTCGTTACTGAAGAAAAAGCTGGTTTCCTGGGTATCGGAAGCAGTGTAACTGCTGAAGTTTACTGCATGGATGATGTTACAGAATTCATCTTCAACTATCTGGGAGAATTCTTCACAGGTATCGGTGTTGATATCGAAATCGAAATCCTGCGTGATGGCGACAGCTTCAAAGTAATGCTGGATGCTGAAAACAATGCAATTCTGATTGGTAAGAACGGTCAGACACTGCAGTCAATCAATGCAGTTGTTCGTGCTGCTGCAAATGCTGAATTCAAGCGTCGTTTCCGTGTACTTGTAGACGTTAACGGATACAAGGAAAGCCGTTATGAAAAGGTAAAAGCTCTGGCTAAGAGAATCGCAAAAACTGTACAGCGTACTAAAGTTGATGCAAGTCTGGATCCAATGCCTAATGATGAACGCAAGGCAATTCACCAGGCACTGGCAGATATGCCTCACATCGTTACTCAGTCTGAAGGTGAAGGGGCAGCTCGTCATCTGAAGATTATGTACAAAGCTGACAAAGACTAGGTTAAACCTAGTCTTTTTTGTTAGAATTGACTATCTCTAGTTTTTATTGGTATAGTGTCACTAAGCTCTTTGTATTGCATAAAATACAGTACAATCTGAACAGGCCATAGAGAAATCTACGGAGCCGGGTCGTTAGACGACAGTGGAACATTTTTCCGCGGGACAGAACATACAGGCTGGACGCGGTTTTTTTATACCCTTCAGTCTTGAGCTGACTGGAGGAAAACTATGAAAATACAACTTGCCACCAAGATTACGATTAATACGATTGTGATCAATCTGATTCTTTCTTTATTTAAACTCTTTGCAGGTCTTTATGCACATTCCAATGCCATGATTTCTGATGCAGTACATTCTGCATCAGATGTCTTCAGCAGTTTTGTGGTATTGATTGGCATTCATTTTTCACACAAGGAGTCGGATCGAAATCATCCTTATGGACATGAACGTTTTGAGTGTGTTGCTGCAATTGTGCTGGCTGTTATTCTGGCCATCACTGGATGCACAATCGGTATCAAATCCATTGCTCCACAGACTGAGATCATCACACCTGGTATCATGGCACTCAGTGCTGCTGCAATGTCCATTCTTGTCAAAGAAGCCATGTACTGGTATACACGTTATTATGCCGTAAAACTGGATTCTGGAGCTCTGATGGCTGATGCATGGCACCATCGCAGTGATGCACTCTCATCCATTGGAGCGCTCATTGGCGTCGCAGGCACACGTTTAGGCTACCCTCTCTGTGATGCCATTGCATCCTTTATCATCTGTCTCTTTATCCTCAAGGCAGCCTTTGATATCTTTAAGGATGCCATTGATAAAATGATTGATAAAAGCTGTGATGAATACACTGAACAACTCATCAAAGAAGTCATTCTATCTCATCCAGAAGTCCTTTCCATTGATTTCTTTCAGACACGACTTTTCGCCAACAAGATCTACATTGACCTTGAAATCAGTGTTGATTCAAATCTCACATTCAAACAAGCACACGAATGCTCAGAAACAATTCACAACGCCATTGAAACTCAGTTTCCTAAAGTAAAACACATCATGATTCATGTGAATCCGTCTGAGTAAAACATCAATGCAACCAATGGTTGTCAATTTGAAAGGCTGAAATGGTGGTCATTTTTATGATTTATGTTAAACTGAAATCACCAAAGGAGTGGTCATATGAACTTGGCTCAACGCATTCAATCATTAAGAAAACAAAAAGGACTCTCTCAGGAAAACCTGGCGCATGAACTTGGTGTATCCCGCCAGGCTGTCTCAAAATGGGAAAGCGAACAGGCTTATCCTGATCTTGATAAAATCATTCTGCTCAGTGATTACTTTCATGTCAGTACAGATTATCTGCTGAAAGGAACTCTTGCAGAAAATACTGAACCAGAACCTCATAAAGAGATTCCACCCATCCTTGACTATATCGCAACCTTTCTGTTTATCACAGGATTTGTCACAACCTGCC
>JAFYOL010000238.1 GCA_017560205.1 Erysipelotrichaceae bacterium
ACAGATGCAGTAACAGATAAACTTGGACACAACTACACAACAGTAGTAACAGCTCCAACTTGTGAAGCTGCTGGTTACACAACATATACATGTACACGTGGTGATCACAGTTACGTAAGTGACCATGTAGAAGCACTTGGACATGAAGAAGTTATTGATAAAGCAGTCGATGCGACATGTACAGAAACAGGTCTGACTGAAGGCAAACACTGTGAACGCTGTGGAGAAGTTCTGGTTGAACAGACAGTAACTGATAAGTTAGGTCATGATTACGAATCTGTAATTACTGAACCAACATGTACAACAGGTGGATTCACAACTCATACTTGTGAACGTTGTGATGACAGTTATACAGATGCAGTAACAGACAAACTTGGCCACAATTACACAACAGTAGTAACAGCTCCAACTTGTGAAGATGATGGTTATACAACATACACATGTTCTCGCTGTGGTGATTCTTATGTGGGTGATGTTGTTGAGTCATCTGGTCATGCTTATGGACAGTGGATTGTAGAAGTACAGGCTACATGTACAGAAACAGGTATTGAAAAGAGAATCTGTACAGGATGTGGTCATGAAGAAACAAGAGTATTGAGTGCATTGAATCACGATTATACATCAGTGGTTGTTGATGCGACATGTACAGATTCTGGTTATACAGAATATATCTGTTCAAGATGTGGAAACACATACAGAGATAACTACATTGCATCAAAAAATCATGCTTATGGTGATTTGACTGTAGTGATTGAAGCAACATGCTCTACACCTGGTGAAAAGGTTCGTGTATGTGAATCATGCGGTCATACAGAAACAGTTCATGTTGAACCATTAGGTCATAAGTATGTTTCTGTTGTCACTTCAGCAACATGTACAACTGATGGATATACAACTCATACTTGTGAACGTTGTGGAATCAGTTATACAGATACTTATGTGGATGCAAAGGGTCACGTTTATGATGAATGGTCTGTTGCGATTGAGGTAGATTGTGAAAATGATGGTCTTGAAATGAGAGACTGTCAGAAATGTGATTACTATGAAACAAGAGAAACAGAAAAGCTTGGTCATGACTATACAACTGTTGTCGTTGAACCTGATTGTGTAAATGATGGTTATACAACATACACATGTTCTCGCTGTGGTGATTCTTATGTGGGTGATGTTGTTGAGTCATCTGGTCATGGTTATGGACAGTGGACTGTAGAAGTACAGGCTACATGTACAGAAACAGGTATTGAAAAGAGAATCTGTACAGGATGTGGTCATGAAGAAACAAGAGTACTGGATGCATTAAATCACGATTATACATCAGTGGTTGTTGATGCGACATGTACAGAATCTGGATATACAGTGCATACATGTACAAGATGTGATGATACGTATACAAGTGATGAAGTGAAGGCATTAGGTCATGATTATGAATCAGTTGTGACTGAGCCAACATGCGTAAGTCAGGGTTATACAACTCATACATGTATTCGTTGTGATGATGTTTATGTGGATAGCTATACAGAAGTTACAGATCATCGTTATAGTGACTGGTATGTTGAAGTAGCTCCTACATTAACACAGCAGGGTACAGAACGTCGTGATTGCGAATTCTGTGATCATTTCGAACAGAGAGTGCTTCCTGCTAAGCAGCACACATATACATCGACTGTCATTGAGCCAACATGTGAAGAAGATGGTTATACTGAATACACATGTACAGAATGCGGTGATACTTATCGTGATTTGTTTGTAGAAAAACAGGGTCATGATTATGGTGAATGGTATGTTCTTGAAGAAGCTGAATGTACAAAGCCGGGTGTTGAACGTCATGAATGTACTCGTTGTGACAAGTATGAAATCAGAATGACGGAGGCTCCAGGACATGATTATGAAGAAGATGTGACTGAGCCGACATGTACAGAAATGGGCTTTACAATCTATACATGTAAGATCTGTAAGGCAAAACATGAAGGAAATTATGTTGAAGCTACAGGTCATAAGTATGGTGAATGGTTCATTTTAGGTGATTCAACTTGTGGTGAAAGAGGTGCTGAACGCCGTGATTGCGAATATTGCGATAAATATGAAGTTCGTGAACTTGCACTGCTTGAACACACTTATGTGGACAAGGGAACACCTGCAACATGTACTCAGGATGGCTTGAAGAAGGAAGTCTGTGATCGCTGTGGTGATGTGAAGGTTGATGAAGTCATTAAGGCAACTGGACACAACATGGTGAAGCAGACGGTTGAAGCTTCCTGCCTGCAGGATGGATATGTACTGACATACTGTACGAAGTGTGATTACAGTATCAAATCAGATGAAACTTCTGCTTTGGGTCATAGTTTCGGTGAATACATCAGCAACAATGATGCAACATCTGAAAAAGACGGCACAAAGACAGCGAAGTGTTCTGTTTGTGGTGCAAAGGATACAATCGTGGATGAAGGTACAATGAAGATTATTGCGATTGTGGAAATCACAAAGAAGCCAAACAAACTGAATTATGCATTGAATGAATCATTGAATCTGGAAGGAATGATTCTGACCGCTACATACACTGATGGTACAAAGGGTGTAATCAGTGATTATGAAGTAAGTGGTTACGATGCTGAAAAACTGGGTGAACAGACATTGACAGTCACTGTTGATGGTCATTCAGATGTTCTGACAATCCAAGTCAGTGAAACTGTTGAAGAGCCGCAGGATCCTGTGGATACTCCAGCAGATACAGAAGTTCCACCATGGGCAGCAGTGCCGGTTCTGGGAGGAATCCTGCTGTTTGTCCTGACTCTTGGAAGAAAGATCCTTTTCAGAAACAAATAAAACAACAGCCGCGTTTTCATAACGCGGCTTTGTGTTGAAATGGATGAAAATATCAAAAAAATTTCAAGAAACTGGAAAGAAAAAGTATAGGAATTTATCGCTCTGTCGTGGACCGTAATATGATTTTTTGATAAAATTATTTAGGAAGACTGATGTATCATTTTATCGTCAGCCCTCCCATTAGAGGAGAAAAATAGTTATGAAAAAAGAAAGAAAAGTTGGTACTGTTTCCAGAGGCGTTCGCTGCCCAATTATCCGTC
>JAFYOL010000239.1 GCA_017560205.1 Erysipelotrichaceae bacterium
ATTGTAGAAAAACGCCCAGAAGAGATTTTCATGAATGTTCTTCAAGACAGAGCGACTCAAACGCAGTGCAGCAGGCACATCCATCAGTGTATTTCGCATCAGCACCACATCAGCTGCATCAATCGCTACATCTGTACCCGCACCAATCGCAATTCCAATATCAGCTCGTGTCAACGCAGGAGCATCATTGATGCCATCCCCTACCATGATCACTTTACCTTTTTTCTGAAGCTTACGAATCACAGATTCTTTTCCATCTGGCAGAACACCGGCAATTACTTCATCAACACCCGCAATCTTGCCAATTGCTTTGGCAGTCTTTTCATTATCTCCTGTCAGCATCACCACATGACATCCCATGTTTCTCATCTGAGATATCGCATCTTTTGAATCTGGTTTTATCGCATCCGCAACCGCAACAACACCTATCAATTGACCATTTCTTTCAAAATACAAAGGTGTCTTTCCTTCATCAGACAGTTTCTCTGCCTGTTTTTTCATTGTGTTTGAAACAGTACAGAATTTCTCAATGAACTTGAGATTTCCTGCAGCACACAACTCATCACCAACTGATCCTTTTAACCCATTGCCTGGCATTGCCTCAAAGCCATCAACTTCATCCAGCTGAATCTGTTTTTCCTGCACAGCTTTCATGATTGCCTTGGCCAGTGGATGTTCACTTTTAGCTTCAAGTGATCCTGCAAGTCTCATCAGTTCCATTTCAGAAACACCATCAGCACACAACACATCCGTGACAACTGGTTCACCCGATGTAATTGTCCCTGTCTTATCCAACGCAATGACATCTGCCTTGCCTGTTTCTTCCAGCGATACCGCCGTTTTAAACAGGATACCATGTTTAGCACCCATGCCACTGCCAACCATAATCGCTACGGGTGTCGCAAGGCCTAAAGCACATGGACAGCTGATGACCAGCACAGAAATTCCTCTTGCCAGCGCAAAACCAAACGATTCACCAACCGCAAGCCAGATCAGTGTTGTCACAAAGGCAATACTCATCACCACAGGCACAAAAACACCAGAAACAGTATCTGCCACCTTCGCAATCGGAGCCTTGGTTGCTGCCGCATCTGAAACCATCTGAATAATCTGAGACAAGGTTGTATCTTCACCAACACGTGTTGCCTCACATTTGAGATACCCCGACTGATTGATCGTAGCCGCAGAAACAACATCACCTTTACCTTTATCCACAGGTATACTTTCACCTGTCAACGCAGATTCATTGACTGCACTGTGTCCATCCAGCACAACACCATCTACCGGAATGCTTTCTCCAGGTTTTACGACAAATACGTCGCCCTTTTTCACCTGTTCAATCGGCACTGTCTTTTCAATACCATTTATGTATAAAACTGCAGTTTTCGGTGCAAGTTTCATCAAACCTTTTAACGCATCGGTTGTCTTTCCTTTTGAACGTGCTTCCAGCATTTTACCAACTGTAATCAATGCCAGAATCATGGCAGCCGACTCAAAATAGAATTCATGCATCCACTGGTGCATCATCTCAACATCACCTAAGCGTTGTCCTTCTGACAACATCATTAAAGCTACAACACTATAAACAAACGATGCCATTGACCCCAACGCCACCAACGTATCCATGTTTGGTGCCTTCTTCAATAGACCTTTAAATCCATTGATAAAGAACTTCTGATTGATGACCATGGCAATTATCGCAAGTGTCATCTGTAAGATGCCTTGTGCTACTACATTCTGTTCAAAGAACGAAGGCACAGGCCACCCCCACATCATATGACCCATCGAGAAATACATCAAAACGACAAGAAAACCCAATGACGCAATCAATCTTCTTTTTAAGACTGGAGTTTCCTTATCCACCAGTTCATCTTCTTTTTGAGTTTGTGCTTTTGATGCACCTTTCAATGATGCACCATAACCTGCCTGTTCAACTGCACGAATGATTGTTTCAGAAGATGCAGTTCCTTCAACACCCATTGATCCTGTCAACAAATTCACTGAACATGATGTTACTCCATCCAGTGCAGAAACTGCTTTTTCAACACGACTCGAACAGGCAGCACAACTCATTCCCGTTACATTGTACTGTTCCATAAGAAACCTCCTATTTCATCAGTTTATAAAGAAGTTCAGTGAGTTCATCCACCACTTCTTCATCTCCATTTTTAATATCACGTACGACACAATGATGCAGATGATGATTCAACAGTTCACGATTGAACGCATTCATGGCCGCAACCACTGCTGAAGACTGCGTCAAAATATCTGCACAATATGCATCATTTTCAACCATATTTTTAATACCACGAATCTGACCTTCCATACGGTTCAATCGATTCACCAATTTCTTCAC
>JAFYOL010000240.1 GCA_017560205.1 Erysipelotrichaceae bacterium
AAGCTGCTCAGTAAATTTGACAAATCCTATTTCACAGAACACAGGGATTATGTTATGACCATTCTCATGCTGGACAGTGGTATGAGATTGGGCGAATGCTCTACCCTGTTGGTCACAGATCTGGAGCTTGCCAGAAAGAGAATCAATCTCAGAGCAGAAGAAACCAAAGGAAGAAAGGACAGGACTGTGTACTTCTCCCCCAAAACTGAAATGGCTCTGCGTCGCTGGCTTCAGTTCAAAGATAGATATGTGGAAAGTGAGTACCTTTTCCCTGTGAAGGATCATGGAGGTCACATCAATGTCCACAACTTTGAAACCAACTTCAAGAGGTACATCAATAGGATTGGTCTGAATGAAGAATACTGCCCCCACTGTCTGCGAAACAACTTCGCCAAGAGATGTTTGATGAATGGTATGGATCTGTTTACCCTCAGTAAGATCCTGGGACACTCCAGTGTGGAGGTCACAGAACAGGCTTATTTAGATCTGACTGACGACGACATTTGCAAACAGTACCACAAAGCCAGTCCTTTGAGTAATTTTTGAATCTTATTATTCAAGAATGAAACAACTTTATAACAAAAAAGGAGTAAGATTCAAACAAGAATCTTACTCCTTTTATCAGCTTTCCATTGCTTTGGTTAAGTCACTCATGTAATTGACTTTGAAGGCAATGGTCTTTTTTTCTGCAAGTACCATACATCCTGCGTATTCATCATCAGGATTCTCCACAATTCTGAGCTTCAGATCCATCATGGCAGGAGACTCGCGTATTTGGTTTACTTGGATGCACACAATAGGATAGACACCATCATAGGCATCGAATTCAGCACACCAATCATCAGGAATGTTATATTTGGTAATGCTTTCACCTACAGTTTTGCTTTCGTAATCACGGCCAAATTCATCCATAAATTCCACCCCTTCAACACTGTTAAATCATGCAACTATGGATAGTTTAGAACAATATGTTCAAAAAGTCAATAGAACAAATCGTTCTAGGATATAGTGTCCATGGTGATAAAAATGGCTGAAAGATACGAGCGAATTCGTAATCTAAGAGAAGATTCCGACCTCACACAAGCTGAGATCGGCAAGCAAATCAATGTTCCTCAAAGAACCTATGCTTATTACGAAAGTGGAGAACGCATGATCCCTCCCCAGGTTCTGATTGCCTTGGCTCAGTTCTATCATGTCAGTGTTGATTATCTTCTTGGATTGACTGACCAAAAGGCTCCATACCCACACAGAAAGTAAACATTAAAGGCGTAAGATTCAATCAAGAATCTTACGCCTTTTTAACAACTTTTTAGCAACTTTCATACAGTCCCATGACAGTATTCAAATAGGCTTTGAAATCCTCCACAGCTGTTGCAGGGTAAACAAGCTGTGCCTTTCTGCCAAAGCCCAAGAGCCAACCATAAAACTGTTCACTGACTTTCACATCAGCAGTCAGAACGAAGTGCTTTTCATCCTCTTTGGTGTAGACCACCGCCGAACGCCCGAAACGATCCAGGACGGTGCCCAGCATTTTATTCTCGAAACGAATCTTCACTCGCTGGGTTTCACCACCAAACATGGAGAAGGATTGCTGGGCATACTTATTGATAGCTGTGGCTGCGGCTGCTTCTTCGCCATCTCTGGGCAAGCCTGTCATTCTGACATCTTCCATTCTGTCCACTCTGAAGGTCAGAATCTTTTGATACTTATCATCGAAGCCCATCAGATAATAGTTGCCATCATTGATCAGCAATCGCCAGGGGCTGACCACATACCATTCGCCCTTTCTTCTGGCTTGGGGCTTGTCCAGACTGTCGATGGTATAATCCACATATTTGAACTTGATCTTCTCAGGGGTGTGAGGCTCGCCCATAACTTTGCGACTCATGGCATCATTGATGGAGCCAATGTTTCTGAGAACCTGTTTGTTATTGGTTTTCACTCTGTCTGTCAGCAGAGCGTCATGCTTCATGGTGTATGCCTGGTGTTTACTGACAAATTCAGAAACCAC
>JAFYOL010000241.1 GCA_017560205.1 Erysipelotrichaceae bacterium
CTGAAAAGATCCTGGTTGCTGAAGCTGGTGTAATGCCTCTGTAAAACGGAACTAAGATGTTCATGGAAAAAGAAGGCGTAACTGGTGTAGTTCGTTCTCTGCTTGGTCAGTGTGACTTCAAGTGGGCTGACATCACTAAATAAGTTATAGCTTACTCAATTACAATTTAATCTAAGATTAGCCAGGCCGGCTCGTACACTGGCCTGGCTTTTCTGCACTAAGGAGGAGATAATCATGTGCAACGAAAAAACAAGAATTCTTGAACCCTATGGGGATGTAAACGTAGACCTTTTGAAAGACTTCTGTCAGGCAAAAGGGATTACTGGTCATGAAGCAGGCGCAAGCCGTGTTATGAAAAAATGGATGGAAGGTTATGTGGATACAATCGAATATGATAACCTTGGATCCATTCTGGGGACAAAGAAAGGTTCCGGCAATGGACCTAAATTTGCGATGTTTGGACGTCTGGATGAAGTTGGTTTCTATGTAAAGAAGATTGAAGATTCTGGTTACATCCGCGTTGTCAACGCAGGTGGTCTGTGGCCTCATGTCCTGCTTGCTCAGGAAGTTATGATCACAACTCGTGAAGGTAAAGAAATCTATGGTTTGATCAGTGCACCAGCACCTCATGGTATGCCTGCTGAAGTGATGAAGACTGTCAAGCAGCTGGATGAACTGTTTATTGATATCGGTGTATGCGATAAGAAAGAAGCAGAAGATCTGGGTATCCGCATTGGGGATATGATTACTCTGGTTTCTGAATTCAGAGAACTGGCAAATCCAAACTACCTCATGGCAAAAGCGTGGGATGATAGAATTGGTGCTGCGATTGCGACTGAAGTTGTACGCAACCTGAAAGATGTTGATCATCTGGCAGATGTTGTTGCGGTAGGTTCAGTTCAGGAAGAAGTGGGTCTGCGTGGTGCTAAGACTGCTGCCTACATGGTGGATGCAGATGTAGCTATCGCACTGGATGTAACTCTGGCTAGCGATGTTCCTGATTCAAAATTCGGTGTTCCACTGGCATCTGGTGTAACACTGTCTGTGATGGATGGTTCTGTTATCGGTAATCGTGAACTGCTGTACTGCATGGAAGACATCTGTAAAGAACTGGGTATCACATTCGTACATGATATTTTCATGCGTGGTGGTACAGACAGTGGTGAAATCCACATGACTCGCAATGGTGTCATCAACATGACACTTTCAATCCCAGCACGTTCTATCCACTCTCATCGTGGTGTAGTACATCGCAAAGACATTGCAGATACAATCACATTGTTGACTGAATTCGCAAAACGTCTCAACTGGGATATGGTTGAAAAATTCCGCTGCTCTAACAGATAATGAAAAATCTGACAATCAATCAGCTGAATGAATTTCAGACTGATTACCTGAAAGATCCTGTGCAGCGTGCTGTTCGCAGAGCGCTGTATCAGGCTCCTCTCTTTCAGGTGGCTTCTTCTCAGGAAAATGAAGCCAACATGCAACATCATTTCTCCATTGACATCAAGACAATGGATGCAACTAGCCAAGGTGCGAGCGGACGCTGCTGGATTTTTGCAGGAATGAATGTTCTGCGTGAAATCGTTGCGAAGAAACTGAATCTGGCACAGTTTGAACTGTCTCAGAATTATGTTGCTTTCTACGATAAACTTGAAAAAATTAATTTCTTCATGGAATCTGTCATTGAACTTAAAGACAGAGCATGGGATGAAAGAACACTGGCTTGGGTTCTGACAACTGGAATTCAGGATGGTGGACAGTGGGATATGCTGTGTGCTGTTGTGAAGAAGTATGGTGTTGTACCACAGAGTGTTTTCCCTGATGCGTATCAGGCTAGAAACACACGTGATATGAACAAGCTCATCAATCGTCGTTTAAGACGCTTCGCAAATGATGTGAAAAAGGCAGATTCAGATGAAGTCATTTCTACATTAAAAGAAACTGCATTAAAGGAACTGTATGGTTTCTTGTGTACATGCTTCGGTGTACCACCTCAGAACTTCAGTTTTGATGTTGTGGACAAAGATGGCAAGTACATTCGTGAAGATCATCTGACACCACATTCTTTCTATGAAAAGTATGTTGGTGTAAATCTGGATGATTATGTCAGCATTATTCATTCACCAACCGTTGATAAACCTTACTATCAGACATTTACTGTCAGCTATTTAGGGAATGTAACCGATGTTCCTGTGACCTATCTGAATCTTCCTTTGGATGAATTCAAGAAGTGTGTCATTGATCAGCTGTCTGATCAGGAAATTGTCTGGTTTGGTTCAGACTGCGGTAATTATATTGATCGTCCTCATGGTGTATGGGATGAAAGAAGCTTTGATTTGAAGGCACTGTTCAACATTGACTTTACAATTGATAAAGAAACATCTCTGTATTCATGGGATTCTGCCATGAATCATGCAATGGTGCTGACAGGTGTCAATCTGATTGATGGTCAAAGCGACAAATGGAAAATTGAAAACAGCTGGGGCAAGGAAAATGGCCACAATGGCTATTATGTTGCGTCTGACAGCTGGTTTGACAGCTATGTTTATCAGGCTGTCGTGCATAAGAAATACCTGAGTGAAAAAGCATCAGCTGCTTTGAACACTGAGGCAAAACTGCTGGACCCATGGGATCCAATGGGAACTCTGGCAGATTAGGAGGTACAAACATGATTTCAAATGAAGGATTTCTGGTTGAAAGCACAGTCAGTGCTGAAGATCTGAGAAAGAAGATTCTGCCTTATCGTGAACAGGAAAGAATTCGCAATGCATGGCTGGAAGAACGTTTTGAAACAGTGCTGCCAAGAATCATGAAGCGCTGTGGTATTGATCTGTGGGTTGTTGCCTGCAAGGAATACAATGAAGACCCTGTGTTGACCACAATGGTACCAGCTGCTATGATGACAGCTCGTCGTACAACAATTCTGGCTTTCCACCTGCAGGAAGATGGCAAGATCAGAAGAATGGCTCTGACACGTCCAAACGTTGGTCTGGATGGCTATTATGAGTCTGTATGGACACATCAGAAAGATTCTCTGTGGCAGGATCCTAACGCAACTTATCCACCTGAAACACAGTTCGAATGTCTGGCACGCATTGTCCGTGAAATCAATCCAAACAAGATTGGTTTGAACTATTCACCAACATATTCATTTGGTGATGGTCTGACTTATTCTCTGTATCAGAAAATCATGGAAGCCCTGGATGATGAATATAAGGCACGTGTTGTCAGTGCAGAACATCTGTGCATCGGATGGCTGGAAACACGCACAAAGTCAGAAATGGCTGCCTACACTGGCATCATGCAGATTGCCCATGCCATGATTGCGGAAGCATTCTCTTCACGTGTTGTACATCCAGGTGTTACTACAAATGAAGATGTTAAATATTTCATGATGCAGAAAGTCATTGATCTGGGTCTGATTCCATGGTTTGACTTTGAAGTTTCAATTCGTCGTGCTGGTGTTGGTACAGTTTATGGTGAAACTGTCATCATGCCAGGAGATATCCTGCATTGTGATGTTGGTTTGAAATATCTGAATCTGTGCACAGATACTCAGGAAAATGCTTATGTGTTGAAACTGGGTGAAACCGATGCACCAGATTATCTGAAAGATGCACTGCGTCAGGTCAATCGTTTCCAGGAAATTGTCTGCGACCAGTTTAAAGAAGGTACGACAGGCAATATCATCCTGAAGAATGCTCGTGAACAGGCTATTGCAGAAGGTCTGAAACCATCACTGTATACTCATCCAATTGGTTATCATGGTCATGGTGCAGGTCCTACATTAGGTCTGTGGGATATGCAGCAGGGTGTTCCAATTCAGGGTGACTATCCAATGTACAATGACACTTGTTACTCGTTGGAGCTCAACTGTACAGTGGATATCAAGGAATGGAATACATCTTTCTCATTAGGGCTTGAAACAGATGTTCTCTTTACTGAAGACAAAGTGCATTATCTTGCAGGTCGTCAGGAAAAGTTCCATCTGATCAAGTAAATGTGATAAAATAGAACTGGTTATAGGAGGTACTAAAATGAGCAAAGGTTTAGTTGTTGTGCTTTCAGGCGCAAGTTCAGTAGGTAAGGGGAAAATCGTTGATGAACTGTTGAAAGATCCAGATCTGAAACTGATGTATTCCATCTCACTGACAACTCGTCCACAGAAGGAACATGAAGTGGATGGACAGGATTATTACTTTGTTTCTCACAAGCAGTTTGCAACTGCATTAAAAAAGAAAGAACTTCTGGAATACACATCGTTTAACGGATACTACTATGGTACACCTCGTGCTCAGGTAGACTTCCTGGAAGAACAGGGTAAGAATGTGCTTCTTGAAGTTGAAGCGCAGGGTGTTGGACAGGTAAAACTGTTCAAACCAGATGCACTGTGTTTCTTCGTTCTGCCAAAGAGCATGGAAGATCTTGAAAAACAGATTCATGAAATCTATGGCGACAACGATGCAAGTGCTGAAATGCGTATCAACAAGGCTAGAATGGAAATGGAACTGGCTCCTCTGTGGAGAAATACAGTAACTAACGAAGACATTCCTCTGGCTGTTGCGCAGATCAAGGCAAAGATCCTTGAAGAAATCGAAGCAAGAAAGACAAAGAAATAAAAATGAGGACCGCATTTGCGGTCCTTTTATGTGTTATTCAGTATAGATACTTCCACCCAGAAATTCCTTCAAAATGGAATAGGCAGGTACCAGTTCTGGGTCATCCGCAAGTACATAAGCTAAGAGTTTACGGATGCGATTGACTTCAATGTATTGTGGATCATCAACAGGTACTGCATCCAAAAGCGGCATCAGTTTCGCTTTTAAGACGGGCAGTTCATAATCCATGGAGGTGTTGAGAATGACATCAGCTTCTTCCTGATAAGGATAGATGTACATGTCTTCTCCATCTCTTACCTTTGGCCATCCTTCAATCGTTGCACAGATGCTTCTTCCTCTGAACTGGACATCACGCATCATTCTGCGAATCAGACGATAGTCAGATGTAGGAATGCGATTGTGCTCATCGTAGTTCAGATGAGTCAGGGCATTGATATAGATTCTGACTTTCTGATGGTCTTCAATCAGTTCAGATGATCGAGGGTTTAAAGCATGAATGCCTTCAATGATCAGGATGTCTTCATCATTTAATGTAACTGGTGGATTAGGCCAGATTTTTTCTCCCTTGGCAAATTCATAGACTGGAATCTTGACTGCTTCATGATTCAATAAGGCTTTCAATGTGTTGTTGAAAAGGGCTAAATCGACACATTCAATGTTTTCATAGTCATAGCTGCCATCTGGAAGTCTTGGGCTGTCCACACGGTTTTTAAAGAAGTCATCCATTGCCAGTGTAACGGGATGATGTCCCAGTTCTGTCAGTTTTTCGGCAATACGCAATGAAGTTGTCGTTTTACCGGCTGAACTAGGTCCTGCAATCAGGACGACTTTGCAGGTCTTGTTTTGATGAATCTTTGTTACGATGGTATTCAGATCTTCATTGATGCGCTGTTCATTGAGTTCAATCAGATCTTTGAATCGATTCTGTTGTACGGCTTCATTTAAATCTGCGATGTTGGTGATGCCAATCTGTTGACCACGCTCTTCAAAACGTTCAAACATTTGAAACAGTTTAGGTTGATCAATCAGTTCTTTCTGGAAGCTGATCCATAGTCCTTTCTGATAGGATTGCAGTGTAAACTCATCCACCATACCGGCATGAGTACACATGACACCATAGAAATAATCATCGACCTTCTCACATGTATAAATGCTGCTTGTAGGGGATGTACGCTGTGATAAGAGTTTAGCTAAATCAGAACGATTCAACGCTTCAAAGTGAGCCACAGCTTCTTCTTTTAAGACGACATGACGTTCAATAGAAATATTCTGTTGAATCATTTCATTCATTTTATTTTTAATCAGTTCCAGATCAGAATCTGATACAGCATCTCTGTCATTGAGTGTAATGTAGAGACCTGATGCAAAGGTGTGACGGACACGGACATCTGTGTTAAACAGAGTACGTACAGCTGTAATCAACAAAAAGATCAGTGTGCGTTCCTGCATCAGTTTACCAATAGCACTGTCTTTGAAAATCCACTGGAAAGTTCCGGATTGTTTCAGCTGATAATTCAAATCATGAACTTTTCCGTTGAGGATACATCCGACAACATCATCAACTTGATGCATCTGAGCCAGCTGTTGTACGGAAGTCCATTTGTTGACGTGAAGGGTTTTATCCTTCAGGTAGAGGGTATACATAAAATCACTTCTTTCGTGTTCTTATTATATCATGTTCATGTTAAAAGATGAAAATGACACATTTTAATAAAACGTTAAAAAAACGCTGATGTTTCAGCGTTCTTCAAATAAAATAGTTCCAATTCTTAGAATGGTACTGCCATGTCTTAAGGCAATCTTCCAGTCTGAACTCATTCCCATGGAAAGTTCATTGAAATGGTCAGCACCATGCATTTCTTTCAGTTTTGTCTGTAAGTTATGTGCTTGTGCGAAGATGTCTTCAATGGCCTGTTCATCATCGACATGAGGTCCCATGGTCATGATGCCTTTGACATTCAGATGAGAATAAGATAAAGCTTCACTTGCGAAATCAAAAGCTTCCTGTTCACTTAATCCGGTTTTAGTATCTTCTTCAGCCAGATTGAATTGAATCAGTACAGGGACTGTACGATTGAGTTTCTGGGCTTCCTTGTTCAGAACCTTTAATAAGTCTTTTGATTCAACAGAATGAATCAAAGAGACATAGGGCAGTACTTTTGCGACTTTGTTTCTTTGAAGATGTCCAATAAAGTGCCAGTTGATGTCTTTAGGGAGTGCTTCAGCTTTTTGAATTAAATCATCTGCACGGTTTTCACCAAAGTCACGTACACCTGCATTGTAATAGTCCATGATTTCTTCAAGACTTCTTTTCTTTGATACAACGACAATCTTTGCCTGATTTCCACAGGTATTTTTAATTTCTGTATAAATCTGTTTCATTTTATCACCTGCACTATTATAACATAACGAATAGAAATTGGAAAAATGTGCATAATTTCATTGGTGATGCAAATGAGAAAGAAAATGAATATTTTGTTGATTGGGATGCTGCTGATGACACATCTGTATCAGATCAATGCGACAGAAAATACAGGTATACAATACATGATTCTATTTGATTCCAATGAACACAATGAAACTGAACTGATCAATCAGATGATAGAAACTTATCATAAGCTGACACTATCAGTGAAAAGAAGTAATCATGCGATCATTATACGTAAACATCTACATGATTTTGAATTTGAGAATACATCGGTTTCTTTTGAACAGAATGTTTTAACTATCCTGCAGGGAAACCAGAAAGGTTCAAAAGTGGAGGGTGACTTTCTGTTTCTGGATTGCAGTCCTGAAATTGAGGAAGTATCGTGGCTGTTGAGCTGGATGAAAAAGGAAAACAGATGAATTTCCTGTGTGTTTCTGTTAAAATAGACCATAAGAGGTGAATGCACATGACAAAAGATTTTACATTGAAAGATCTGAGTGTGGTGGCAGAAGAAGTCAAAGCAGGAAAAGTTGTCGCATTTCCTACCGATACTGTATATGGTGTAGGGGTTCGTTATGATGATGAAACGGCAATTGAAGCGATGAAAAAATCCAAAGGCAGACCTGAATCCAAACCATTTCCAATGATGGTGTGTGATGAAGTGCAGATGGCATCGGTAGCCTGGATTGATGAAGATATTCTTCGACTGGTCAAAAGATTGACTCCGGGTGCTTTGACACTTGTGCTGAAAAAGAAAGACAATGTACCTGATTATGTGACCAACGGTAAAGATACGATTGCGATTCGTATTCCAGATCATAGATTCGTTTTGGATCTTTTGGAAAGAGTCGGTGTACCGATGCTGGTGACAAGTGCCAATCTGTCTGATCATCCAAGCTGCAGAACGTACAATGAAGTCATGGAACAGCTGGATGGACGCATTGATGCGATTGTGGATGGCGAGTGCGGATCAGGTGTGGCAAGCACAATTGTTGATGTGACATGCAAGCCATTTAAAATTTTGCGAGAAGGTGCAATTTCACTGGAAGAGATTATGGAGGGAATCAAAGAATGATGAAAGTAGCGTTAGCGTGTGACCACGGAGGATTTGATTATAAAGAAAAGCTGAAAGCCGTTCTGGTATCAGAAGGGTATGAAGTAACTGATTTTGGCTGTCACAGTGCAGCTTCAGTGGATTATCCAGAAATGGCATATCCATGCGCAAAGGCTGTATCCAAGGGTGAAGCAGATCGCGGTATTGTGATTTGTGGTACAGGTATTGGTGTGAGTATCGTTGCCAACAAGGTGGAAGGCATTCGCTGTGCGCTGTGCTCTGATTTGTTCTCTGCACAGGCAACACGTGAACACAATGATTCCAATATGCTGGCAATGGGTGGTCGTGTGATTTCAGAAGAACTGATGCTTCAGATTGCCAAGGTATGGCTTGAAACACCATTCTCAAATGATGAAAGACACATGCGTCGAATTGAAAAAATGATGAACATCGATAAAAATCGATAAAAGGAGCAGTTTTATGAAGGATACAATGATTCAGGATATTATCAAGAATGAAGAGCTGCGTCAGCGTCACAACATTGAGCTGATCGCATCAGAAAACTTTGTTTCGAAAGATGTACGTGAAGCAGCTGGATCCGTTTTGACAAACAAGTATGCAGAAGGTTATCCATCCAAGCGTTATTATGGTGGATGTCATGTGATTGATGGTGCTGAAAATCTGGCAAGAGAAAGAATGTGCCAGCTGTTTGGTGCAGATCATGCCAATGTACAGCCTCATGCAGGATCGCAGGCGAATATGGCAGTTTATCTGACAATTCTGCAGCCTGGTGATAAGGTTTTAGGTATGGACTTGAATGCAGGTGGGCATCTGACTCATGGCCATCCACTGAACTTTTCAGGTTCACTGTATGAATTCCACAGCTATGGTGTCAACAAGGATACTGAAATGCTGGATTATGAAGAAATCCGTCAGCGTGCACTGGAAGTAAAGCCAAAACTGATTGTGGCTGGGGCAAGTGCATACAGCCGTATCATTGACTTTAAGAAGTTCAGAGAGATTGCGGATGAAGTGGGTGCTTATCTGATGGTGGATATGGCGCATATTGCAGGACTGGTTGCGGCGGGTCTGCATCCAAATCCATGTGAAGTGGCTGACTTTGTCACTACGACAACGCACAAGACCCTCAGAGGTCCTCGCGGCGGTGCTGTTTTGTGTAAGGGGCAGTATGCAAAAGATCTGGATAAGCGTATTTTCCCTGGTATGCAGGGTGGCCCATTGATGCACATTATTGCAGCCAAGGCAGTCTGCTTCCACGAAGCACTGCAGCCGGAATTTAAGGAATATGCTGCACAGGTTATCAGAAACTGCAAGGCTTTGGGTGAAGAGCTTGAACGTCAGGGATTCAGACTGGTTGCCGGCGGTACAGACAATCATCTGCTGATGGTGGATGTCAAAGGTTCAATCGGCATGAGTGGTAAAGAGGCTGAAAAGCTCTTGGATGAAGTCAACATTACCTGCAACAAGAATGCGATTCCATTTGATACAGAACGTCCAATGGTCACATCAGGTATCCGTCTGGGTACTGCAGCGATGACCACAAAAGGCTATAAAGAAGCTGAATTTGTACAGATTGCCAAGTGGATTGCGGAAGTGCTGAAAAATCCAACTGATGAAGCACTGAAGGAAAGAGTGCGCAATGAAGTCATTGCGCTGACTGAACAATACGTCTTTGAATAAGGGAACGAGAAATCGTTCCTTTTCATTTTCAGGTGTGTCATAATTTGAAAGGGAGGTGAAATCATGATTTTAAACGCAAGTGGTCGTTGTGATGTGTGCGGTTATTTTATGCCTTGGCTGCTTAAACGCATTGATGCAGGTTATGCAGATGTACGCAATCCCTTCTATCCGAAGATTGTGCATCGTGTGCTGTTTGACCATGTGGATGGCATTGTCTTCTGTACCAAAAATCCAATCCCTGCTCTGGGCGTTTTAGAGCGCATTCCATGGCCCATTCTGTTTCAGGTCACTCTGACACCCTATAAGGAAGAAATGGAGCCTGGAGTGCCGGATAAGCGTCTTGTGATAGAGGCAATTAAAGAATTGTCTGAACAATTGGGTATAGATCATGTGATGCTGCGTTATGACCCGATTCTGATTTCACCAGTTTATACTGTAGACTATCATAAGATGATGTTTGAAAGACTGTGTTCACAATTAAACGGATACACAGAAACTATTATCATTTCTTTTCTTGATTTAAAAAAGAACACGCTTTTGAATCAGAAAAAGTATCAGTATCGTGAACCCGCTTTGATTGAAATGCGTACACTGGCAAAGCATTTCTCAGAAACAGCTTCTAAATACAATATGAAAGTACAGACCTGTGCTGAAGAGGTGGATTTAAAAGAATTCGGTGTAGAGAATCTGCCATGCATGAGCCAGGAAACTGCCTATTTTCTTACTAAAAAGATGAAAAAGTACAAAAAAGGTCAACGCAATGAATGCGAATGCATCAGTACAGTGGACCTTGGTGCTTATAACTGCTGTGGTCATGGTTGTCGTTACTGTTATGCCAACTATGATGAAAAACAGATTCATATCAATATGAAAAAACATGATCCTGATTCTTCATTGATTTGTGGTCATCTTCATGATGAAGATGAGATCCGTATCAGAGAGAGCTGAAATCATGTATAATAAAGACGAGGTGATGACTCATGTTTGAAAAGATGAATGAAATCAAAGTGTTTCGTGATCCAATTCACTCTTATGTAAAGGTGGAATACAAAATCATCTGGGATTGCATCAATGCCAGAGAATTTCAACGTTTAAGAAGAATCCGTCAGCTGGGCGGAGCGTTTATTGTGTATCATACTGCAGAACACAGTCGTTTCTCTCATTCCTTAGGCGTATATGAAATTGTGCGTCAGCTGGTGTGTGAAAACCGTGAGATTTATAAAGCGTTGAGTGAATATGAACGTCTGACTGTCATGTTGGCAGGTCTGCTTCATGATTTGGGGCATGGACCGTATTCGCATTCCTTTGAGGCAGTAACAGGGGTTTCACATGAAGAAATTACAGGTCGTATCCTGCTGGAAGACAGTGAGATTCATCGCATTTTAGCTGCAGCATCACCAACCCTGGCAAAAGATGTGGCATCTGTCATTGATAAGACTCATCCAAACAAGATTCTCTCTCAGATGGTCAGTGGTCAATTGGATGCCGATCGCATGGATTATCTGTTGCGTGATGCCTATTTCAGTGGGGCTACCTATGGTGAGTTTGATATGGCGCGTATTTTGCGTACACTGTTGATTCGTGATGGAAAACTGACTGTCAAGGAAAGTGGTATTCATGCGGTAGAAGATTACATCATGGCCCGTTATCATATGTACTGGCAGGTGTATTATCATCCGGTAGCACGCAGTTATGAAGCGATTTTGCATGCGATGTTCAGACGTTATCGTGATTTGCTGGAAAGCGGACATCCATCGATTTTTGAACCGATTGATTCCTTTATGCTGAATCAGAAGATTTCTCTGGAAGCACATTATCAATTGGATGAATCTGCCTGCAACTATGGTATGGGGTTGTTTGTGCAGTCGGATGATGCGATTTTAAGTGATCTGGCAAGTCGTCTGGTCAATCGCAACCTGTTTGGCTATAAAAATGTCAACAGTGTTGATGATGTGGGTCTGATGCAGCAGAAAGTAGAAGATGCGCATCTGGATGTACGTTATTATCTGCTTCAGGATACGGCATCACAAAAACCATATATGCCATATCACAAGAGCACAGAAAACTTTGTGTATGTGCTGTGTTCTGACGGAGAAGTCCGCGAACTTTCCAAGTGTTCAACGATTGTATCAGCTCTGTTGAATGCGGAAGATAAAAAAGATGACAAAATGTATTATCCAAAGGAATTGGATTAGAAAGAGGACATGATGTATAAAACACGTCGTTTAAGATTGATGGAACAGCTGACTGATGAATGTTCCGTATTCATTTTTTCAGGAAAAGGGGTAATGAAGTCAGCAGATGAAGGGTATCCGTTTACTGTAGACAAGAACTTTTATTATCTGACTGGATTAGATCGTGAAGAGATGATTCTTCAGATCACAAAACACAATGGAACAGTCAATTCAACACTATACATTCAGCCTTATGACCCGGTTATGGCCAAATGGGTTGGAGGCAGAATGAGTGGTGAAGAAGCCACAAAGGTTTCTGGTGTGGATCAGATTCGTGATTATGGTGATTTTGAAGATGCAGTTGCATCTTTGTACAACTGGAAGCGCACACTGCCTGAGTTTACTGTGTATGTGGATGCATGGCGCTATACAAGCACACAGTCTGATTCACCTGCAATGAGTTTTCTGAAACTGGTTCAAAATAAATATCCTACATGGAACATCAAAGATGTGTTCCCTGCATTGACTGCAATGCGCATGGTCAAGGATGAAACAGAAGTCAATCACATTGTAAGAGCCAATGAAATCACGGCAGAGGGTGTCAAGGCAATGATGAGAGCGATGGCACCTGGCAAGCGTGAAATGGAACTGGAAGGCGTATTCATGCTGGAACTGATGAAGCAGGGATGCAAGCACACAGCCTTCTCTACAATTGCGGCCAGTGGTAAAAATGCAACCGTACTGCATTATGGAGAAAATACGGATTTCTGTCATGAAGGTGATTTATTCCTGTGTGATTTAGGGGCAACTGACAGCTATTATTGTGCTGACATCAGTCGCACATTCCCGGTTAATGGCAAGTTTACTGAACGTCAGAAAGCGATTTATGAATGTGTTCTGAAAGCTCAGCAGATTGTCGAAGACAACTGCAGACCAGGCATTACAACACGTCAGCTCAATCAGATGGTCATTGATCATTATGCAGCAGAACTTCCTAAGCTGGGATTGAAGGGTCCAGTTTCTGAATATTATTATCATGGTGTAGCTCATCATTTAGGTTTGGATACACATGATGTAACCTTGATGGAAAGTGTTCTGGCACCAGGTCATGTGATTACCAATGAACCAGGACTGTACATCGCAGAAGAAAACATTGGTATCCGTATTGAAGATGATCTTCTGGTTACTGAAGATGGATGTAGAAACTTAAGCTGTACACCTAAAACTGTTGAAGAAATTGAAGAAATTATGAAATAAGGAGTTATCATTTGATAACTCCTTATTTAGTGTGCCGAGCATGGTACAAATCTAGGTGGCTGAA
>JAFYOL010000242.1 GCA_017560205.1 Erysipelotrichaceae bacterium
AAAGTTGCTTATGCACATTCTGAAGATTCATCTGCAACAACAAATGGTCTTCTGGGATATGCTGATGCAAACACAAGCTATGTTAAAGCATTCCTGACTGCTATGCTGGCTCTTGAAGAAGGAGAAACTTCTGAATGGGTGAAAACTGAATATGGTTATCATCTGATCAAGTGCGATTCTACTTCACTCGATTACTTCGTTGAAAACTACAGTGAAGATATGCTGAATGCAGTTCTGTCTTTTGACCCAACTGTACAGCCACGTGCTGTCTGGGCTAAGGCAAGTGAACTGGGCATCACATTCACTGATGAAGCTATCAAGGCTGACCTGCTGAAATACATGGGTCTGGAAAGTGAGGCTGAATAATCATGAAAAAACTGATTGCTCTTCTTTGCCTGCTTGTTCTTGCTGGCTGCTCTGATGCTTATGCATCAATCAACAATTCTAAAGAAGCTGTATTTACAGTTGGTTCTACAACTGTAACTCGTGGCGATCTGTACAACTACATGAAAGCACAGGATGGCGGCTATACTGCAGTTAACACTGCTATGGAAAACATTCTGAACGCTAATGTAGAAGTTACTGAAGAAATGAAAACATCTGTTGAAGATACATTGACAATGTATGAATCACTGCTGGGTGAAAACCTGGAAGCATACGTCATGTCAATGGGTTATCCTTCACTGGAAGCATTCAAGAGTGATATGCTGTTAAGCGAACAGGCTTCTGTTCTGACAGCTAACTATGTTGAAACAAACTTCGAACTGCTGTGTGGCACTTATGCTCCAAAGAAAGTTAAAATCGCTGTATTTGCAGATCAGGAAACTGCTCTGAAAGCACAGACTGAACTGAAAGATGGTGCAGATTTTGCTGAAGTTTCTGAAACTTACAAGAGCACAGGTTCAAAGGATTCCATCGTTTATACAACTCAGTCTTCTTACCCTACTGCAGTTACTTATGCAATCTCAACTTTAACTGATGGTATGGTATCAGATGTTGTTACAAACGAAACATCATTCTATGTCATCGTGATGGAAAAAGCTAATGCACTTGATTTTAAAGATGAAGCTGTTAATGCAATCGCTTCAATCAGCAAAGTTTCAAATGATGCTCTGATGAGCGCAATTGAAGCTGCAGGTTTCCATATTTATGATAAGAACCTGTACGATGCAATTGCTACAAACTATCCTGATTATCTGTCAGAATAATTAAAAGGTGCGAAAGCACCTTTTCTTTTATGTTATAATAAGAAAAAAGGAGAAAACAAAAATGTGTGTATTCTGTAAAATTGTTAAGGGAGATATCCCAAGTGCTAAAATTTATGAAGATGAAGATGTACTGGCAATCCTCGATTTAAGTCAGGTTACTTATGGTCATACTCTGGTCATGCCTAAAAAACATGTCAGTGATCTGATTGAATGTGATCAGGAAACTTATCTGAAAGTGATGACTGTTGTTCAAAAACTGTCTAAGCAGATCACTGAAAAGTGCAATGCGAATGGATGCAACATCTTAAGCAACATCAAAGAAGCTGCAGGTCAGACAGTCATGCATATGCATGTTCATATTATTCCAAGATATGATGCAAGTGATGCTTTAGAAATCAACTTTAATCCTTCAAAGAAAGTAGAACTTTCAGAAGTACAGAAAACAATCCTTAACAAGATAGTGACGAATTAATTTCTTAATTCGTCATTTTTATCATAACTCAAGCTATGACCTGAACTGTATCTTGCCAGTCCAGTATCTTACAGAGAGTCTGCTTCCTGCTCGTAA
>JAFYOL010000243.1 GCA_017560205.1 Erysipelotrichaceae bacterium
ATTATTTCCGATGGAAAGACGTATCAGATGCAGGTTTCAGGCGTTTATCTGATTTCAGATGAAATTACCAGAACGTATGAAAGCGGCTATAGTGAAGCATATCTTCTGCCTTCCAACGCAGAAGTTCATGGCTTTTATGTAGAAGCTGTCAGCCTGTGGGGCGATGCAGTAGAGATTGAATCTGCATGGTATCAGGTTGCTGGAAGCAGTGAAAAGTTTGAAGCTCTCAGTGGTCAGTTTACGACACTGAAATACAAGAATATTGTGAATTCTGAAATTATCGACAAAGAAAAAGGATTTATTTTCTTTGTGACTTTAAATCCGGAAGATCAGCCGATTGTGTACAAGGGTACACTCTATCTTAATGTGAAAGGGGCATCTCAGCCAATTCAGATTCAGGTCGATCTTCAGTAGAAAGGAGAATACCATGAGTAAAATCATTAAGAGTTTTCTGTCGTTGCTGATGGCATTCTCTGTGATGGTTGTTCATTTCAATCAGGAAATTAAGACAGTTGATGCGCAGAATGGATGTGCAGCGTATGAACTGGCTTGGGTCAATGATGCAGGCGGGTTTGATACCGTAGCTTGTTATGAGACCTTTGAGCAGGCTAAAGAAGCCATGATTGAACCGGATTATGTCATTCGACATGCATCCAGTAAAAGTCCAACCAAAATCATTGCGATAGCCTCAGGGATTGCCTACAGTTATCCTCGACGCAATGGCAGCACAACACTGAATGTGTATCAGCATCCAGATCACATCACAGAAAAAGAAAAATACAAGTCCACGTATGTGACTCAGCATCGTGAACTGTTTCAGCCTGAAACTATCAGTTACAATGGTTCAGGTGAAGGAAATGTCAAAGTTGTTTTAAATGGCTTTGAAGGTTATACATCACTTTCATCTTTGGATTTGGTTCCTATGAAAATGATTGAAAAGGGATTTGCCATCACCCTTGGTGGACAGACCAATGATGGCGGTATTCCAGAAGAACCGTTTACACTGGTTCCTCAGATGAGTTTCTATTCTGTCGTTCAAAATGGAAATTACAGAGATCTGGTCTACACGTATTATTCAGGATACAACAGTGCTCCAGCACGTTTGACAATTGGACCTGCTGCTGATTGGATGATTACAGGTCAGAATTATTTCAGTAAGGATGGGTATCAGTTTTATTCAGATCCTCAGATGACAGAGTATCTGGCAACGTATTATAGCTATTATCTGTTCCTTCCATTCCGAAGTGAATCTGGTATCAGTGGTGATATCCTGGATGCTTATATTGTTTCAAAAGGGTTTAACGCAAAGCCTGAAGGAACTAGTGTCAATCAGCTGAAGGAAAACCAGAGCCAGATGGTCAACGAGGGCAACACATTTACCAATGCACAGAAGGTTTATGGTGTTAATGCACTGTTGACGTATGCCATGGCATGGAATGAATCAGGGGCAGGAAGAAGTACCTATGCAGTAACCAAAAACAATTTGTTTGGATGGGCAGCGATTGATTCCAATCCAGACAATGCAACTCAGTTCAGCAGCATCTCTGCAGGAATTCAGGAGCATATGGCATACAACCTAAGAGGCTATATGGATATCAATGATGTTCGATATTTCGGTATGCATCTGGGTACCAAAGCCAGTGGCTTCAATGTCAAATATGCATCTGACCCATACTGGGGCTATAAAATTGCGGCAATTGCCTATGACATTGACAAGTTTTCCAAGAATTATGATGGAACTTTGACAGACTACAATGTGTACTGTCTTGGTGTCATTGATGAATTTGATGCACCTTTTTATCAAAGCGCATCAGAAAAAGCGGATGTCATGTTGACATCAAAATATTCTTCTCAGTATCAGAACAATCATATTGTGGTTGTCAAAGGGGAAGTCAATGAGTTTTATCAGGCTCAAAGTCCAAATGGAGTACAGTTGATTGATGATAAACTTCAGCTTGTTTATCACAAAGTTAATGGTGCAGTTCAGCCTTCAGTAGCATATAGTTTTGATTTGAGTGTTGGTTATCTGAAAAAGGAAAGCATCACTTTAGTCAATGAATTCAATAATGTGACGATTGAAGGTCAGACACCTGTGGGAGATCATGTCTTTGAACTGGAAACATTCCAGGTGGATGAAGATGGAATTCTCCATGTTTCAGGAAGTTCTTATCGTCCTGGAATTCATGTAACTGAAGTCAATCAGATGATTCATACATTGATTGTGTTTAATGATGTTTATGAAAGAAGCACAGAATCCCGTATGGTCAGTGAACTGGTGACAGATACGAAAGATCAGGTTGTCTTTAATGGATCACTTGATTTGAATGAACTGGATGATGGAACATATTATTTCAGACTCAACAGTGATTATTCAATGATTGATCATCACAGTGATACACGTGTTTTATCCAATGAAGCAGAAAGTGTAGAAACACTTTATGCCAAGTATACTTTTGAAGTCGCAGAAGATACATTGTGGCTGCATGTTGAGAATAAACAGGTTCTGAATCCGGATGACTATGTCTTGATTTCATCTTTAAAATCAATTGATTTTAAGGATAATCTGCTTTCTATCAAGGGAATCTCTTTGGTACGTGATTTATCTCATTCACAGGATGAAGTAAAACATGAGCTGATTGCGACAAATTTACAGACAAATGAAGATATTGTTGTATCAGAACTGAAGAGTTCATCAGGTGATTATAATCTGAATGAAGTTTATGAAGATGGTGTTGATTATGAATTCGGCTGGTATGAAGATACTGTAGATCTCAGTCATTTACCATCAGGCAATTATGTATTGAAAGTACGTACGAGTGTATCTGGAATCTATAAGGAATCTAAACTGTATGGTACATCCAAGATGAGTGAATCTGAAGCTTATCCATCAGAGGAGGGGCTGTATCGTCAGCTTGTGATGCGATATGCAATGAGTTATCGTGTTGAGATTTCTGTCATGCCATATGCTCTGGAAAAAACGATGAAGAATCCATTGCCTCGTATTCGTGAAGGATATCAGAATCTGATTTCCATGTCTTTGGATACAGAAAACAAAACAATGACAGTGTCAGGCTCAGCCTTTATCTACAATGGTATGTTTGATGAAAACAGTGAAGTTCAATACATACTTCATGCATTGAATCGAACTGATGGTTCCATGTATGCTTTTGAAGTGCAGGGAAGCAATCTTCTGATGTCTGAGGAGCCTCCTTGGAACAACACTGAAAGAATGAACAGTGAATTCAATTATGATTACACTTGGTATGATATTGTAATGCCATTGCAGGGTATGAATGATGGAGAATATGATTTCATTCTTCAGGTTGAGACAAAAGACTACGTCGAATACATTGATTTGAAGAAATCATCCATGTCTGGATTATCCAGTCATACATATGATGAAGAATGCTTTGTAGAAGTTTCAATTGATCGAAACAACAAAAACAAAGTCATGATGAAATTAAAAGGATTTGCCGAATAGGCAAATCCTTTTTATA
>JAFYOL010000244.1 GCA_017560205.1 Erysipelotrichaceae bacterium
GAAAGACATGCAAACATGAAATATAAGTTTGGAAACAGGAAGTTCTGGGCAAGAGGATATTTTGTGGACACAGTTGGAAAGAATGAAAAGGCAATTCGAGAATATATCCAGAATCAATTGCAAGAAGACAAGCTTGCGGATCAGCTGAGCATGAAAGAATTCATCAACCCGTTTACAGGTGAGCCGGTGAAATAATGCAATAAAAAAGCCCCTTTAAGGGGCAGCAAGTAAACGTGTTGCGGCTGTCAGGCCTCAGTAGTCGAAGGACTACGCAACAACATGCCCTTACAGGGCTAGTGAATACCACCAGTTTTACTGGTGGTTATGATACATGTTCAATGATTTTAGTCCAGGTCAGAATACCAATACGTCCATCAGGGTTTAAACCGCATTTGTTTTGAAAGCGTATGACTTTAATCTGAGTCTTTGCGTTAAAGATGCCATCTTCTTCAATCAGTGGTTCAGGCTGAATGCGATTCAGATACTGTTGAGCTTTTAATACATCCAATCCCTGATCTCCAATCGAGAGTGCAGGTTGAGTATGAATCGTTAATTCTTCAGGTTTTTTCAGTGTTTTGACCTTTAAAATGATCTTATCCCAGGTGAGTGATGATAGACATCCATCTTCTTTAAGACCGGTATTTTTTTGGAATGTCCTGATAGCCTGTTCAGTATTTTCATCGAAAAGACCATCTTCCTTAAGCTTTAAATCGGGCTGTATCTGATTCAGACATTGCTGAATCTTGAGTACAGACACGGAAGCATTTCCTTTTTGAATAAGATAATTCATTGTGCCCCTCCTTTAGTACAGGATATTATGTGCTCAAGTGGACAAATGGAGGATGGCCCATGAAGACAGGAAAGGGTAGCATAGGATGTGGTGGAGGTGAAAGAATGATACTTTTGATCTACAATGAAGAAACAGGTCAGATGGAGAAGCTGAATCGCAACTGTCATGAAGATATGCCTTACACGACAGATGGTGTACTGACTGTGGATTCATTTCGTGCAGACAGCAGAACTCAACTGATGTGGAGCACCAGACAGTTTCTAGAAAGTGTAAATATCTCTTTTCATGAATTGAAGGTTCCTTTTGATGTGATTCATGGTTTTTCACGTGTCTGGGAACACTTTGAAGAAGAGAACTTTGCCCATAAGCTGGGCACAGCTTTAACGGGAGGACAGAATCTGAATTCACTTCGCAGAAAACAGTTGTTGAAAAATCTGGAGATGCAGGGAGATTATACACATATCCAGGATTTTGACCATGCTCCTGCAATTGTGCATTTTCATCAGAGTTTTGATCCGACATCAAATGTCATTGTGTTTGAGACAATACAAGTGGGATCGGTTGGAGTCAGTGTATGTGCACTTCAGGATGCATTGTGGTATTTAGGCTATGAAGTTTCCAGTATCAATGGTATTTTTGATGAACAGCTGCGTGAGCAGGTTATCAGCTTTCAGAAAATGTGCGGGCTTGATGAAGATGGCATTGTTGGAGTCAATACATGGACTGCATTGATGCAATTGATTGATCCTGAAGAAATGCGTTACAATATTTGAAATTTTAGGTAAAAACGTGTATTATAGTCCTCTGTGGAGGAATTTTTATGAATGAAATGACTTTATCAATGGAAAACATTCTTGATATCGGTACAGGCTTTACAAAGTCAGGTCTTGTTTTAACTGTTCTGTTTGCGATTGTGGTTTATTTTCTTGCAAAAGCATTAGTGAAAACGGTTGATCGCATGCTGAAAAAAGCGGTAGCGAAACATGGGAAAGATGCTTTAACGAGCTATAATTTCATCAATAAGGTTGTAAAGGTTCTGATTTATGGGTTTGCGATTGTTTTGATTCTGAATCAGTTTACAGCATTTGATGGTGTAAGTACTTTATTTACTGCAGGTGCCAGTGTATTTGGTGTTGCGGCAGCTCTGGCTTCTCAGGAATCAATGTCAAACTTTATTGGCGGTACTTTCCTTGCGATTATGCAGCCGTTTAAAGTTGGAGATCTGATTGTGCTCAGTGATAAAAACATCAGCGGTACAGTAACAGATATTGGACTGCGTCATACAACAATCAAGACATTTGACAACACTGAAATGATTATTCCAAACAGTATCATGAACACTGCAATTATTGAAAACAAATCTTCAGCAACTCATTATACAGTGCGTCTGATATTTGGAATCAGTTATGATTCTGATGTGAAACTTGCGATGAAGATTATGAAGGAACATGCAGAAAATCATCCTAAGATGATTGATATTCGTACTGAACAGGATAAAGCAGCAGGTGTACCTGCAGTTTCTGTCTCATGTGTGAATCTTGGCGACTTTTCAGTTGATCTGCGTGTGAATGTGCATACAAAATCAGCAGCAGATGGTGCAGCATTGTCTTCAGATTTAAGAATGAGTGTGAAAGAAGCGTTTGAAAAAGAAGGAATCTCTATTCCATTTCCAACAATGCAGATTCATGCGGAGACCTCACAGAAGTGAGGTCTTTTCACTTTATGAAAATGTTTTCATAAAGATTTATGAAAAATGTTCAAAAACCACAAATTTAGGGTTGTCAATACTTGAAATACAATATGATAGCGTTTACAATGAACTTACAAAAGGGGTGAAGACACATGACTTTCGGAAGAGCAGCACATGTAGTAAGTGGAATTGTACTCGACGGGGTTTTGGGTGTTTTTACTGAGGGTTTTTAGGGTGGATTAATGTGTCCATCTTTTTTTGACTTAACGAACCGATCTATAAAAGGAGGAGATTAATATGGATCAGATCAATAAGCAGTTATGGGATGCATCAGCATCAGGCGATTTCGCCAAGGTTTGTGCAGCACACGCACAGGGGGCTAGCGTTGATACAGCTAACGCTGATGGACGCAGTGCGCTGATGAAGAGTGCAAAACGTGGTTACGAAAATATCGTTCGTTTCCTGCTGGACAACGGTGCAAATGTTAGAGCTCGCGACAACAATAATAAGACAGCTCTGATGGGTGCAGCAAAGAAGGGTCATCTGAACATTGTTCGCATGCTGGTGCATGCTGGTGCAGATGTAAACAGCCATGACAACAATGGACGTACTGCTCTGATGCGTGCAGCATTCCTGGGGCAGAGTGATGTTGTTGAATACCTGGTAGGCAAGGGTGCTAATGTTAACGCTCGTGACAACAAGGGTAGAACAGCTCTGACTGAATCAGTATTGGCTCTGAAAATGGATATTATTCAGTTCCTGATTGACAACGGTGCAAACGTAAATGCACAGGATGCTAATGGTACAACTCCACTGATGAGAGCTGCATACGGCGGTTTGACTGAACTGGTTGTTTATCTGCTTGAACATGGTGCAGATAAGGAAATCGTTGACTTTGACGGTAACAAGGCTGTACATTACGTACGTTCTGAAAACCTGGGTGACCTGAAAGGCATCCTCAAATAAGGAGCATCATCATGAGAGACTATCTGGCTAATGAAGTAAGAAATATCGTTCTTTTAGGACACAGTGGTTGTGGTAAGACAGACGTTGTTGAAGCAGCTCTGTACTTTACTAAGGCAACTGACCGTTTTGGTAAAACTGAAGATGGAAACAGCGTATCAGACTATGATCCTGAAGAAATCCGTCGTGGGCAGTCCATTTATACAAGTGTTATTCCTGTAGAATGGAAAGACTGCAAAATCAATTTCATCGATACTCCAGGTTATCTGGATTATGAAGGTGAAATGCGTGCAGGTTTAACTGTAGCAGACAATGCACTGATCGTTGTTGGTGCTAAAGAAGGTGTTGAATCAGGTACTGAAAAAGCTTGGAAAGCAGTTTCCAACCGTCAGATTCCTACAATCTTCTTTATCAATAAGATCGATGAAGACAATGCATCTTTCGCTGATGCATATGATCAGATTCGTGAAAAATTCGGTAAGAGCGTTATCGCATTTGAAACTCCAATCGTAGAAAATGGTAAGGTTGTTGGTTCTGTTAACGTACTGAGAAAGAAAGCTTGGTACTACAATGACCGTTCTACACCTAAAGAAGTTCCAGCAGATATGACTGACCTGGTTAATGAATATTATGATCAGATCATCGAAGCTATCGCTATGGGTGATGATGAACTGATGGAAAAATACTTCGAAGGTGAAGAATTTGATGAACATGATCTGGCTCGCGGTCTGCGTCTGGGTGTTCGTTCTGGTGAAATCCGTCCAGTATATTGTGGTGCAGCTCGTGCATGCACAGGTATTGAACGTCTGTTGGACCTGATTACAGAATACTTCCCAAGCTATGCTGAAAAGGGTACTGTGGAAGCTCTGGATTCCAACAACAAACCAGTGGTTATGATGACAAATGAATCAGAAGACTTCTCTGCTCTGGTTTATAAGACAATCGTTGACCCATTTGTAGGTAAGATTTCATTCCTGAAAGTTATGACTGGTGTTCTGTCTGCAGATGCACAGGTTTACAACGTTCAGAAGGAAGAAGTTGAACGTCTGCAGCAGATTTACATCATGAAGGGTAAAGTTCAGGTTGCAGTTGGTAAGCTGTTTACAGGAGATATCGGTGCTGTTGTTAAGCTGCAGTACACTGAAACAAACGATACACTGGCTACAAAAGCTCGTCCAGTTCATTACGCTCCAATCAATACACCTAAGCCAATGCTGGGTGTTGCTATCTGGCCAAAGACTAAAGCCGATGAAGATAAGCTGAGCTTTGGTTTGAACAAGATTCTGGAAGAAGACCTTTCTTTGAAACTCGTTAAGAACGTAGAAACAAAGGAAACAGTTCTGTATGGTCTGGGTGACCAGCAGCTGGATGTTGTCCTGAATCGTCTGAAAACTAAATACAAAGTAGAAGTTACTACAACTGAACCAACTGTTCAGTATCGTGAAACTATCCGTGGTACAGTTCAGGCTGAAGGTAAGCATAAGAAACAGTCTGGTGGTGCAGGTCAGTATGGTCACGTTAAA
>JAFYOL010000026.1 GCA_017560205.1 Erysipelotrichaceae bacterium
CAACTGCCTTAACAAGCCCCATGTTACCTTCCTGAATCAAATCAAGGAACAGCATACCACGTCCTACATATTTCTTGGCAATTGATACAACCAGACGCAGGTTGGCACTGATCAGAATACGTTTTGCTTCTTCATCGCCAGCCTGAATACGTCTTGCGATTTCAGGTTCATCTTCAGGATTCAGCAGTGGAACACGACCAATTTCCTTCAGATACATTTTTACAGGGTCGTTAATACGACTAGTGTTGGATGAATAGCTTTCTAAAGATTCCAATTCAACAGTCTGAATTTCTTCTACATCTTCACTATCCATGAAATCGATATCATCCAGATCACCTGCAGTGATATCTTCAACATCACTCAGATTTTCTGGTGCATCAACTGCGTCATCAGAAATGACAATATCATTTGCAGAGAACCATTCGAACAGATCATCAAGTTCTTCATCGCTCATTGCAAGGTGCTTAATTGCTTCCATTACATCTTTCTGAAAGAGCTCTTTGTTTTTGTCATACGTCTTTTTGAACTGTTCTTTGCATTCATCAAGTGTCATGACAACCAGGTTTTTCTTTTTGTCACTGTTCTTCATCAATGTACCCCCTTAATTCTTTCTGTAGTTCATTTCTTTGATCAAGCAGTGCTTTTATACTTTCAGGATTACGGATTTCTCTTAATTTTGCGTTGATTTCCTGCAGTTTTTCTTCCTGCATGGCTCTTTTCAAACGCCTTATGCTTCCTGTCAGCACTTCTTCATCAAAGTTGTTTATTAATGTTGCATCACTGGAGATATCCAGCAGCATTTGTTTCACTTCATCTTCTTTTGCAGCATCCAACAGCTGTGCAACTTCACATGTCGATGTTTTACGATAGGCATCGACAATCATCATCGCACATTTCTGAGATACATCATTCAAAAGAAAACCAAGCTGAGATTTAAAAATTTCAGTTGCCTGTTTCGATGTCAGCATCTGCGCCAGAATCTGACGCTCTGCTTTAGTCTTTCCATCAAGCGGCGTAGTTAAACGCTTTTGTCTTCGCTGATTGACAACAGGCTGCGGTTTTTCAGTGTGAGTGGCATTCATATTGAGTGCCTGCAGTGAAAAACCAGTTAACAGAGACAGCTGGTGTGCAAAATTTTGACGATCAAAGTCATCATTACACGCCTCAATCTCTTCTTTCATACGAAGCGCAAACTGTTTCTTGTCGCTGTAATTATCCAGATTATACTGTCCTTTCAGCCACTGAAACATGAATTCCATCATGGTCATCGTCTTTTTTACCATGTCCACAAGTGCTTGTTTTCCGTATTTTTCGATGATTTCATCAGGATCAAGTCCTGTAGTGTTCTGTACAATTTCAACGTGTGCTCCCATCAATGAGGCAAGTTTTGCAGCTTTCGCTGTAGCACTTTGCCCTGCCTTATCGCCATCATAACAGAAACAGATGGTTTTAGAGCATTGCATCAGAAGTCGTATCTGTTCTTTTGTGCAAGCTGTTCCAAGTGTTGCGCACACATTTTCAATGCCTGCTTTCGCAAAGGCGATGACATCCATAACACCTTCTGTGACATAAACTTTGCCCGCTTTTCGAGAAGCCATTTTTGCACGATGGTAATTATAGACTACATGTCCTTTGACATATAATTCAGTTTCATTGGTGTTGATGTATTTAGGCGCATTTGGATCCAATGATCTTGCAGTAAATCCAATTGGATTCCCTAAAGAATCATGAATTGGAAATGTAATGCGGTTATAAAAGACATCATGCAGACCATTTTGGGTCAGCTGAATCAGATTGCTTGCCAGCATGGCAGAATCTTCATGTCCTTTTGCCTTTAAAAATGTTCTTAACTGATCTGATGGACCATTGAAACCAATATCAAACTGATCCATGATTTCTTTTGTAATGCCTCTTTTTATCAGATATTCATGATAAGTTTTGGCAGAAACACTTTGAAGCTGAAACTTCATAAAGGCAATCGCATCATTCATTGTCTTATAAAGTGAAGCTTTACGCGAATCCACTTTTACTTCAAAAGTTTCCTTTGGAAGCTCAAGAGGATAATTGGTCAGTTCAGCTACTTTATAAACACTTTCAATGAAGCTGATTTTTTCATAATTCTGTACAAATGTGAACACATTCCCGCCATTGCCGCAGACAAAACATTTATAAATCTGTTTATCTTCTGCAATCGACAGAGATGGATCATGATCATCATGAAACGGGCAGACGGCCTTCGCTGCTCTGCCCTTTCGCTGAATCGGTATATAATGTGAGATGACATCCACAATATCAGCGTGTCTTCGAATGTCATTGATCGTTTCTTCGCTGAGTCGCGGCATCTGTTCTCACTCCTTAATTAAAACTTAAGACTTTTGTGAATCAGATCGTTCAGATCTTCAATGCGAACTCTTTCCTGTTCCATGGAATCGCGATGACGTACTGTTACGCAACCATCATTTTCAGTTTCGAAGTCCACAGTAATGCAGAATGGAGTACCGATGGCATCCTGTCTGCGGTAACGTTTACCGATTGAACCTGCTTCATCATATTCAACGTTGTAGTCTTCCAACAGCTGCATGTAGACTTCATTTGCCTTTTCAGACAATTTTTTAGAAAGAGGCATTACACATGCTTTGATTGGAGCCAGTGCTGGATGGAAATGCATCACGATACGAGTATCGTTTTCCAGCTGTTCTTCTTCATAAGCTTCGCACAGATAAGCCAAAGCCAGACGTTCAACACCTACTGCTGGTTCAACGCAGTATGGTACAAACTTTTCATTTGTCATTGGATCAAGATATTCCAATGAAGTCTTTGCATGTTCCATGTGCTGCTTCAGGTCATAGTCTGTACGGTCAGCAATACCCCACAGTTCGCCCCATCCAAATGGATACAGGTATTCAATGTCACTTGTTCCCTTTGAGTAGAAGCTCAGTTCTTCCTGAGAGTGTTCTCTCATGCGCAGATTTTCTTCTTTCAAGCCCAAAGACAGCAGCCAGTTCCAGCAGAATTTCTGCCAGTATGCATACCATTTCAGATCTTCTCCTGGATGACAGAAGAATTCAAGTTCCATCTGTTCGAATTCACGAGTACGGAAAATGAAGTTTCCTGGTGTGATTTCATTACGGAAGCTCTTTCCTACCTGACCGATACCAAATGGCAGTTTCTTACGTGTTGTACGCTGTACGTTTTTGAAGTTCACAAACATACCCTGAGCAGTTTCTGGACGCAGATAAATCGTGTTCTTGCTGTCTTCAACAATACCTTGGAATGTCTTGAACATCAGGTTAAACTGACGGATATCAGTGAAATCATGTGCACCGCAGTTAGGACATGCGATATGATTTTCCTTGATGTAGTTCATCAGTTCTTCATTTGTCCATCCACCTGGATTAACAGTACCCTGTGAATGATCTTCAATCAGATGGTCAGCACGATGACGTGTCTTACACTGTTTGCAGTCCATCAGAGGGTCATTGAAAGTCTTCAGATGTCCTGAAGCTTCCCATACTTTTGGATTCATCAGGATAGCTGCCTGAATCCCTGTGTTATAAGGATTGCACTGGATGAATTTCTTCCACCATGCATTCTTAATATTTTGTTTTAATTCTACGCCCAGAGGACCAAAATCCCAAGTGTTGCTCAGACCTCCGTAAATTTCGGAACCCTGAAAAACAAAGCCTGAAGTTTTCGCATGAGCGACGATTGTATCAAACTCTTTTACAGCCATAAAATACTCCTTTTTTTACTTTTTTACAGTTTATTATTATACACTCTCAACCACTTTCAAGTCAATCCATCAGAGACACAATCCAGTCCCATGAACGAACTCTTAATGCACCATGATGACATAAAAACTTCATCATCATAGATACATCCTCAAAAGTAGTTGTCATTTTTGACTTCAATACATCAAAATGTTCAAATGATGCCTTGTTCAACAACCGGAAATGCACCAGATCATCCAATGTATTCGACTGAGCCTGTACATGTGGACGACATACAGGACAGACAAATCCACCTTCTTTAATGGATATGGTTGAAACTTTTGTACTGCCGCACAAAACACATTCATCCACAACAGGATCAATGCCTAGTGTACGCATAACAAAGGCAAGATACAAAGATACTGAAAGGTATTTGTCATACTGAAGATGATTCAAAGCACTTTCCAGTGTCTGATAGATTTCATCCGATACTGCGCCTTGTTCAGTGCACTTTTCTGTCAATTCACAAAGCAGGCCGGCAAAGGAAAGAAGATCAAGATCTTCTCGTACCTGACGCCGGCTGTTTTTAATTTTAGCGGTTTTTAAAGGAAAAACAGTCTTTCCTTCACGATAATCAAAACAGAACTCACTGGATGTATAAGGAAGGCATGCAGGTGCATTTTTTGAATTGATGGACATCGTTCCTTTTGCGACAAAAGAAAGACGACCAAATTCTTTGGTCAGGACACTAATCAATGTATCTTTCTCACGATAGTCCATGCTGGAAAGCACAATGCCTTCGCTTACATCGTTCATTCTTCATCCTCCATCTGGATATAGCCCAGCTGTCTGAGCTTGCTTTCCTTGTTGCGCCAGTCTTTTTCAACACGTACAAACAATTCAAGGAAAATTCGGCTGCCCAGAATATCTTCAAGTTCTTTTCTGGCTTCCATGCCGATCTTACGGATCATCTGACCCTGTTTTCCAATGATGATTCCCTTCTGTGAATCACGTTCTACCAGAATCATCGCATTGATAATCAATGAATCACGTTTTCTACGAATTCTTTCAATCACAACAGCCACAGAATGAGGAACTTCCTCTTCTGTATTCAACAGTACTTTTTCACGTACAATTTCTGCCATGATAAACTGTTCTGGATAATCACACACCTGATCAGATGGATAATACATAATTCCATCTTCCAAATAGTTTTTGGTTACATTTAAAAGTGCATCAAGATTATCTTCCATCTTTGCAGAAACCGGGAAGATTTCCTTGAAGTCATAACGTTTTGACCACGCAATCAAAAGTTCCATCAGCTGATCTTTTGAAAGCAAATCAATCTTATTGAGAAGCAGGAAAACAGGAAGACGATTCTGTTTCAATGTGTTCAGCACATATTCATCTCCACTTCCAAATGGAACTGATGCATCCACCAGATAATAGATGACATCTACCCCACCGGCATTTGCCAGTGCTTCTTTGTTCATATTGGCACCCAGTGCATGATGAGGTTTATGAATACCTGGAGTATCCAC
>JAFYOL010000245.1 GCA_017560205.1 Erysipelotrichaceae bacterium
GAGAAGTATCCTTCAGGCTCTGTGATATCAAACCAGTTCAGGATAGCACCCTTTTCCTTCAGACGATAAGATTCATTGAACTCTTCTACCTTGTTGATGACAGATGTATCTTCAAATTCACCTGCAACAGCCTTCAATTCAGTTCTGCCTGCATTTGGTACATCAAAGTAGAAGAAATGATCTGCTGCTGTTTTCTTGCCTAAAGACACACCGTTGGCAAACAGTTCAACTTCTGGAAGGTTAGAGTAAACAGTCACCTTTGTTACCTCTTCAACACGGTCCACATAACGTTTTCCGCACAGATGCACAAATGGATCATCACTCAACCATGCTTTGTAGGCATAGAAGCTGTCCTTCTTGTATTTTCTGTCCATTGTCATCAGACCCTTATGGTTCTGACCATTTTCTCCACCTTCAGCACGAGCATCAGCGCCAAAGTCAAACATATTCCATACATGAGTTGCCCACAGATACTTTCTTGTGAACAGCTGTTTGATCAGTTCTTCATGATAGTAAGCCTGATATTCTTCCGTATAGTCACCCTGAGTTGGGTTGGATGTATGCCAGTTCAACGCTTCACATCCATATTCTGAACATCCAATTGGAATGTTCGGGAACATCTTATGGAACTTGTCAAACCAAGGACCATTCATTGATGTATCTCCGCCATACCAGCCAAAGTAATGGTTATAAGAAATTACATCTGGAATCTGTACATATGGGTCTTCCATCTTGCACATGGATACACATGCAATTGTCGTTAAACGAGTTGAGTCGATTTCATGACACAGATCATTCAGAATTCTGTGGTTTTCCAGCAGATCAGGACTTGATCCCTTCATCGAGATTTCGTTGGAAAGTCCCCATACTACAATCGATGGATGATTGTAGTTCTGGTAAACCAGTTCCTTCATCTGAGAAATTGTGTTTTCTCTACCTGTATCCATATGATCTGAAATATAAGGAATTTCAGCCCATACAACCATACCGTATTCATCACACAGATCATAGAAATACTGATCATGCTGATAATGAGCCAGACGAATTGTTGTGCATCCCACTTCAGCAATGTATTCCATGTCTTCTTTGTGATCTTCTTTAGACAGGGCATTCCCCTTGCCCCATCTGTCCTGATGACGAGATACACCTCTTAATGGATATTCTTTACCATTAAGGATAAATCCATTTTCAGGATGAATTTCAAATGTACGTACACCAAAGCGTGTTGATACATTGTCCAGCACTTCCTCATTTTCATTCAAAGTAACTTCTGCACTGTACAGATATGGATCTTTACGACCATGCCACAGATGTACATTTTCAATTTCGAAAGTGACTTTTGTTTCTGATGCAGGGACTGTCTTTTCAGCCACAACACATCCACACTTCGCTTTCAATCTATATGTCAGTGTCTGGTTTTCTTTTGCGTTGACTGGATAAACTTCCACTGTCACATCTGCATTAGCACCGTTGACTTTAGGAGTTACCGCAATACCAGGAGCTCCATGATAATCCAGGTCAAAGTGACTATGGTTAACACAGACCACATATACATCACGATACAGACCACCATAGAAAGTAAAGTCTGCCATCTGTGGATAAACCTGACGATTAGGTGCGTTGTCAACTGCGACAGTCACCAGTGGCTTTTCAGCTGCATTGAACTGTTCAGTCACATTCACACGCCATGTAGAATATCCGCCATCATGATGTGCCAGATGAACACCGTTTACATACACATCAGCACTTGAGTTAGCCCCTCTGAATTCCAGATAGTATTCATCAGCCTTAGGCAGCCATTCTGTCTTGTCCACTTCATTTGCGTACCAGCAAGTACCACGATAATAGTCATTGCCGCCATCAATACCATCAATGTTGTTCCAAGTGTGAGGAAGATTTACCCACACCCAATTGTTTGGCATTGTTTCTGGACGAGTTTTTGTTTCCTTAGAGAAGGCCCATCTAGTGTTAAATTCCAATACTTGTCTCATAATATTCTCCTTTATCTTTAATTAGAAGCTTTTTTAATATCTGCAATTGCAGTCTGAATTTCTTCCATCTTTTCTTTATCCAGTGGATAGAACTTCATCGCAACAACATTACAGATCAGACCAAACAATGGAAGCCCAATTGCCAGGAAAATGTAAATCCAAACCAGCTGAGGAGTTACAGGTTCACCAATCTGCGGCAATGTTGTTGTATAACCGATTGCTGCTACAGCTAATGATACTACAGATGTAGCCAAAGATGAAATCAGTTTATCGACAAATGAGAACAGAGTACCCATCATACCCGGCACATATTTACCAGTCTTGTATGTTTCATAGTCTGTGCAGTCTGCAATCATTGGAATAACGATGTTTGTTGAGATGCCACCCAGAGCCTGATAAACAATCTGAATCACAAAATAAGAAATTGTAACGAAACCAATATTTGTCAAAGAAAGCTGAGTCATATCCACCATCAATACCCATGCCAGCATCATCAAGCATCCAATAATACCGCACCAGCTTGACCATACCATGACTTTTTTCATCCCCACTTTACGTGCCAGGTTCAATCCCCAAAGGCTGACAAGGATACCTGGAAGCATGATTACTGCAGACAATGTACCAGACAATGCATAGTCACCCACCAGAATACCAAAGAAGATGGTTGTCAGGATTGTGTTCTGACGTACTGTTGCTGCCAGTTTGTCTGTAGAAGCTGAAACCACTAGCATCTGCATTGCACGGTTAGACTTGATTACTTCCCAATAATCCTTAAATTCAACCTTAGGTCCTTCAGAACCTGTACCAAAGAATTCAGTTCTGTCATGAGACCAGATACCAATGACAGCCAGAATCATTAAGACAGCTGACATGACCACCATAATCATATGGAACTGATCAAAGAAGGCCTGAGTATATCCACCATGCATTGGAATCAGCACAGAAGAAGCTACAATCATACCACCCATGTACACAACCATTGTAAAAATGGAGTCAAACATAGAGAACACAGGACGCTGTGTAGGATTGTTTGTGATACAAGTCTGACCCGCTTTTGTACATGCAGTCTGGAATGTGTACCCAATAATATAAATCAAATAGCAGCCAATAAAATAAAGCAAACGGAAATTTTCAGGAACCAGATGAGTTGTACGATAGATGACCCATGACATCACAGCCAGAATAATGTTACCCAGAATAATAAATGGACGGAACTTACCAAACTTGCCATCTGTCTTATCAATTAAGAATCCGATAATCGGGTCAGTTACACCATCCCAGATACGCATCGCAGTCAACAAAAAACCAACAACAGTTGTCAAAAGACCTGCAATACCTACTGCATAATAGCTGACATAGTTCATCAGCAGCATGTAGCAGTTTGTCGATGCATTGTTCATGGAAAACAGGGCAATCTGCCAAGTTTTAGCTGTAATGTAGATTTCCTTGCTTAAAGGTTTCACACGTTTTGATTTTGCAAGCACTTCAAACTTGTCATAGTGTTCCAGTGCATCGCCTTTGAATGTCACATCACATTTGTCTGTCAGATTGACATCCACAACACCTTTAAACTTTCTCAGATTTTCCAAATCGACTTTGTTGACATTGCATGTCACATACAGATGATTGTCACTGTAATCTACTTTAGTGATATTATCTTCTCCACCAAAGAGATTCAGGAACTTTTGAATCTTTTTGTTCACAATAATTCCTCCCAAACTAAAGATTTTTTCCATTCATGCACAACAAAAACATGAAAGGGGTTTCACACCTTGATTATAGTATGAAACCCTTTTGTATTTATGGACTATTTTTAGTGTTATCTGGATTATTTTTAGCTGTAGTGTCTTCTGTATTCTGTTGGTGAGACTCCCATATGCTTTTTAAATACTCTGGTAAAGTAATTCACATCCATGAATCCTGCTTTATCTGCAATCTGAGTGATGTTTTGCTGAGTTTTCTTGAGATATTCACAAGCCAGATTGATTTTCTGCTGGTTAATAAAGTACATCAAGGTCATGCCTGTTTCCTGTTTAAACAGATTAGACAGATAACTGGCATTCATGTTCATGGATTTGGCTATGGAATTCAAGGATATGGATGTGTTCAATTCTGCGTGAATCAGATTGACCATCTTCTGAACAATTGGATGATGCTGACTGTTTCCATATTTTAATGCATATTCTGAATATTCTGTAATCAGCATTTTCATCAACATCATGTATTCTTCTTCATCCATCATCATTTCAATCATATTGGAGAAACGTGAACTGATTTCATCAATGGTATACGGATGAACGCCTACTTCTTCAATGGTCTTTCTTAACAATGTATTGAAAATAATCAGACTGTTTTTCTGAGTAATCAGCGACATTGTAAAGCGTTCAGCGACATCTTTTCCTCGCATTTTACCTAGTGATTCATAGGCTTTGACTGTATCACCTTTCGCTACGGCTTCCAGCAGTTCATTCTCTGCCTGGTAACGCACTTCCAGCATAGCTCTTCTTTCATCTGAACTAGTTTCTTTTTCACGAAACAGGGCAAAGTCAGGTACAAAAAACTGGGGTGATTCCTCTAAGAAATGATGAACTTCATAGTTTTCTTTTTCAAAGATGGTCGAGATAACAGGAACCAATGTCAGACGAATCAGATCTTCACTGACTTCAGGAATAAGCATCAGCATTTCCTTTAAGGTATGAGCCTGATTGGCAGTCAGATGAAGCTTGTCAATAACTTGGCTGAACTCTTTGGTACGATATGGACCAACGATGATGCAGTTGCGTGTATCCGGCAATAGAAACAACACAAAAGAGATACCGATGACATCTTCTATCAATGTAACACCATTCATAGATAGACTCTTCAGGTACTTCAAAAGTATCTTCTCATCCACCTTGACTTCTATTGCAAGTTTTTCGCGAAGTTCAAGATAATCATGTTTAATGATCTGAGTATATGGGTGCGCAATCTCAGTCACTTCAACATTATAGACTGCCATCATCTGTCTTAGGATTGTACGAATATCAACCTTCATAAGCTATCCCTTCCTTATTTATATCATACCTTAAAACAGTCAATTTCTGAAAATGTTTCTTGTTTTTTTCAGGAAGTAAAACGTTTTCATTTTCAATAGGCATTGAAACCTTTTTATATTTGTTTATAATGGAAATATCTGTTGCCTGAATTTATTTCAGGTGTCAGATAAGGGGGAAAAGGGATATGGTAGAAAAACTCTTCAAATTATCCAAAAAACACACCAACGTCAAAACTGAAATCATTGCAGGTTTGACCACTTTCCTTGCGATGGCCTACATTCTGGCTGTCAATCCAGGTATGCTGGCAACAACCGGCATGCCTTTGCAGGCAGTCTTTGTAGCGACTGCTGTCTCATCTGGCGTAGCATGCATTCTGATGGGTGTGCTGGCCAATTATCCTGTAGCACTTGCACCTGGTATGGGCGTTAACGCTCTGTTTACCTACACTGTGTGTCTGACTTACGGTTACACATGGGAAGCTGCACTTGCTACTGTTTTTGTTTCCGGGCTGATTTTTGTGCTGATTTCTGTTACAGGTGTGCGTAAGCTGATCATCAACGCAATTCCTAAAAACATGAAACTGGCCATCGGTGCTGGTATCGGATTCTTCATCGCCTTCATTGGCTTTGTCAATGGCGGCATCGTTGTTGGAAATCCAGATACACTGGTTGCCCTTGGAAACTTCAAAGATCCAGCTGTACTGCTGGCAATCATCGGTATGCTGGTGACTATCGTTCTGATGGCTAAAAACGTCAATGGTGCCGTGTTCTTTGGTATCATCCTGACGACAATCATTGGTATCATCATGAGAATGTGTGGCCTTGAAGGTATCTGTGCTGCACTTCCTGCACTGCCTACAGGTCTGATTTCCGTTAATCTGGACTTCAGCACTGTTGGAGCTTTCGCAAGAGGGTTTAGCGATATGCTTTCACAGCCATCCTTGCCACTGGTTCTGTTCAGCTTCCTGTTTGTTGACTTCTTCGATACTGCAGGTACACTGGTTGCCGTTGGAAACAACATTGGTTTAGTTAACGAAAAGGGTGAAATGGAAAACATTGAAAAAGCACTCTTAGCTGACTCTGTTGGTACTGTTGTTGGTGCTGCACTGGGAACATCAACTGTGACTTCATTTGTTGAATCTGGTTCAGGTGTTGCAGCTGGTGGACGTACTGGTCTGACTGCTGTAACAACAGGTATATGCTTCCTGCTGTCTGTTCTGTTCTATCCTGTGCTTTCTGTTGTTACATCACAGGTTACAGCTCCTGCATTAATCGTTGTAGGTGTTCTGATGGCTCAGCAGCTGAAAGACATTGACTGGATGGACTTCTCAACTGCAGTTCCTGCTTTCTTGACTGTCATCATTATGGTTCTTGGATATTCTATTTCTGATGGTATCGCATTTGGTTTTGTCGCTTACACAATCGCAAAACTATCTGCAGGAAAAGGAAAAGAAATCAAGCCTGTTATCTACATTCTTGATCTTATTTTCATCGCTTACTTCTTAATGTAATTAAAATAATTTACCGTTATTATCATTTAAAAACTCTGTTCTTTTTCGAACAGAGTTTTTTCTTGCTTTATAATAGAATCATGAGGTGAATTACATGAGATACAAACATTTTAAAAACGCAGACATAGATGTCTCTGAATTGGCTATTGGTACTTGGGGACTTGATTCGAACCGTTGGAGCACTACATCCAGCAGAGAAGAAGCTATTGAAGCTATTCGAATGATGGTTAATCATGGAGTTAACTTGATTGATACAGCTGCAAACTATGGAAATGGTGCAGCAGAACAGATTGTTGGGGAAGCCATCAAAACTCTCGATCGTTCAAAAATTCTTATCTCCACTAAATTTGGAGTTCCGAACGACTTTTATAAACGTGATGTCAGAGGTGTTTACCGCGATGCAAAATTTGGCTCAGTCTTAAGAGAACTCGCAAGCTCATTGCGTAACCTTCAAACTGATTATGTTGATTTCTATTTCCTTCATTGGCCAGACCCATCAACACCAATCGCTGAAACCATGTGTGCTTTGAACTTCGCAAAAGAGCAGGGCGCGATTCGTTATATTGGACTTTCTAACGTTGATATTCCTTTGATTGAAGAAGCCATGAAATATGGCAAAGTGGATGTTGTTCAGCCTCCATTTTCAATGCTAGATCAAAGATACAAAGAACTTATGGAATGGTGCACCGCTCATGGCATCGATACAATGACATATGGTTCAATCGGTGGAGGTATTCTTTCTGGTCGTTACCGTGAAATTCCAAAGTGGGCTGACAATGATGTTCGTTACACGTTCTATAAAGGATTCAAAGAACCTGTTTTCTCAAAAGTCATGGAACTTATGAAAACTCTGGATGAAATCGCCGAAGCACATCATGCCCCTGTTTCTCAGGTGGCGATCAACTGGACTTGTCAGAAAGATTATGTCAGCACATCTTTAGTTGGTGTCACAAGCACAAAACACGTTAAAGAAAACACAGATACATTCAATTGGAAGCTTACTGACGAAGAAATGAATCGCATTGACAGCGAATTAACTCGTCTTGGTCTGGACTCCCTATAACAAGATAGTGACGAATTAATTTCTTAATTCGTCATTTTTATCATAACTCAAGCTATGACCTGAACTGTATCTTGTCCGTCCAGTATCTTATAGAGAGTCTGCTTCCTGCTCGTAAGCTTTTATCGAAACATCTTTTCTGTAAGAATCATATCGATAAGAAATCATTCCAAGTTCATCCTGCCTCAAAACGATCCATCTTCCAGTGAATAGAATCCAGTACAGGTTGAAATGA
>JAFYOL010000246.1 GCA_017560205.1 Erysipelotrichaceae bacterium
ATTCTGTGAGAAATAGGCTGATGGTGAATAGATGATGCCATCTTCGAGCATTACCAGTTCCACATCATTTGCATCTCTTACATTCACACGAATGTATCCAGGAATTCCTTCTTTTGAGTTCTGGAACCATTTATAGAAATCCTGATGTTCAAGTGGTGATACACGAAGCAGATCTTCGCCAGAACTGATCAGTGTATAGTTCGCAGATACATCATACTGTGACCCTAAACCAGCCTGTTTACCAATCTGTTTTTCTCCAAGTCTCAAGGCTGTATCTTTATCAACAACTGGAATGCTTTCAATTGAGATGGCATCAAATTCTTGAGAGAAATCAGATACTTCTGAAATCTTAATCTGATCACGATAACGCTTTGCGTTTAAAAGTTCACTTCCTGAAAACTCAAGCACAATAAAGACAATTGCTGCACCAATCAGAAACAGTACTCCTGTTTTATTGACTTTAGTAACACGCAAAGAAAGCATCGTATCAACAAAAATAAAGACACCCGTAAGAAATCCCAGATAGATAAAAAATCCTTCAGAACGAATGTTGTATGCCGGCAGAAACAGATAATCTGTAATCAGCCAGACAAGAAGAGTTAGAAAAAGCGAAATGGCATGGGCCTTTTTAGGCTCCATACCAGGTCGCTTAAAGTTGAAGTTTCCAAAATTAAAGTTTTGTTGGTTCATTGTTGTTTACCAGCCTTTCTTTAATATCATCTAAAAGCTGATGAACCTGCTGCAAAGACAATCCTTTGATACCACAAGCATTTTTATGACCGCCTCCGCCATAAGCAGAAGCAATATCATTGACAGTAACAGTTTTCGATCTTAAAGACCCTTCATACTGTCCTTCCATATTCTGGGCAAAAATAGCCCATACTTCAAATTCTTTGACACCACCAAACTGTGCAACAAGTTCTTTGGCTGTTGTAGATGTGATTTTTAATTCATCACATTCTTCTTTACTTAAAATCAGATAAATAAGCCCCTGTTCAATCACAGCTTTGCTTCTAAAATAAGTACCTAATTCAAAACGTCGCTGTGTTGTATCAAACACTTCACGATTAATCTGAGGCAAATCTACATTGTATTCTGCCAGAACAGATGCCATTCTCAAAGAATAAGCCGTTGTGTTGGTTGTGCGGAAACCCAATGTATCGGCAATAATACCTCTTAAGAGGGTTTCAGCTGTTTTATCTGAAATCTTTTTATCATAACCAATGATCAAATCCGTTATGATTTCACTGCATGATCCTGCATCACTGATCACATGTTGTAAATCATACCCTTCATCAAACTGAGGATGATGGTCAATGCGAATCTTAACTGCAGCATTTGTGAAACGTGAATCATCCACTCGATTAAGACCTGCTGTATCCACGACAATAGCTAAAGATGACGCAATAACTTCATCTGAGACTTCATCACTGAATGGATACAGATCATTGTGCATTCTTTCCTGTCCCAGACAATAAATCTGTTTTTCAGGATAGTTTTCTTTCAGCCAATAAGCCAGACCAAACTGTGAACCAAGGGCATCGTAATCTGGATGCCCATGGCGAAAGATTGTAATAATTGAGTGTGATTCAATCGCAGAGAGAATCTGAGTTCTCATTGCGGATTAAAGCCCAAGCAGACGAACTGTATCTCTAGCAATCATCAGTTCTTCGTTTGTAGGAACAACCCAAACCTGAACTTTTGATCCAGGGTTAGAGATGCAGATGTCCTTACCACGTGACTTAGAGTTCAGTTCATAGTTCATATCCAGACCGAATGCTTCTTCCAGACCCTTGCAGATCTTTTCACGCAGAGTAACATCATTTTCACCCAGACCAGCTGTAAATGCGATAGCGTCAACGCCACCCATCTGAGCAACATATCCACCTACAACGTTTACTACACGGTTTACATAGATATCGTGAGTCAATTTAGCACGTTCGTTACCAGCATTAACTGCAGCTTCAACGTCACGAGCATCACTTGATACACCAGAAATTCCCAGCATACCGCTCTTCTTGTTCAGAGTTGTATCCATTTCTTCAGGAGTCATACCTGTCTTCTTCATGATATAAGGCAGAATAGCTGGGTCGATGTCACCGCAGCGAGTACCCATCATGATACCAGCCAGTGGAGTGAATCCCATGGATGTATTAACGCACTTGCCGCCCTTAACTGCAGTAATAGAAGCACCATTACCCAGATGGCAAGTTACGATACGAGTATCTTTAACATCTTTTCCCATCAGTTCAGCAGTCTTGTGAGCAACATAGTAATGAGAAGTACCATGAGCGCCATAACGACGTACCTGATAGTCTGTATACCATTCATATGGAACAGCGTAAGTGAATACACCTGGTTCCATTGTCTGATGGAATGCAGTATCGAATACGAAAATGTTTCCACATTCAGGCAGAGCCTTCTTGAATGCGAAATATCCACCAGCATTTGCACGGTTGTGCAGTGGAGCCAGTTCAGCCAGTTCAAGAACCTTAGCTGCTGTTTCTTCATTAGCGATAGCGCTGTCCTGGAAAAATGAACCACCCATTACGACACGGTGACCAGCACCCTTGATTTCATCAAGTGATTCTACACACTTATAATCGATCAATGCCTTCAGCAGCATGTTTACTGCTGTATCATGATCTGGCAGCGGCTGATTGTGAACGTGCTTTTCGCCGTTTACTTTGATTGTGAAGATTCCTTCTTCAAGACCGATTCTTTCAAAGATACCTGAACAGATAACTTCTTCAGATGGCATGTTGAAAAGCTGGAATTTAAGAGATGATGATCCTGCGTTGACTGAAATGACTTTGCTCATGTTTATATCCTCCTGTCTTATTCAGTAATTATGCATTGTTCAACCAGTTCTGCAATCTGTTCATTGCCTAACTGCTTGATTTGTTCATAGAGATGAAGTCTGTTCTGGAATTTCTCATAAAGATGCAATTTTTCTTCATAGCTTTCCAAAGTGGCTTCACAGCGTTTCAGCAGATCATGGACTGCACTTCGTGATACTTCCATGAGTTCTGCAATCTCAGAGAGAGAATAATCTTCTCTGAAATAATATTCCAGCACCTGATTCTGTTTTTCAGTAAGCAGTGGTGCATAGAAATCCATTAAATGATTGATACGTTCAGTAACTTCAATCATGACTTCAGACCTTCCGTAATGCTGTAAAGATAAGCATCCAGATCAAATGGACGAAGGTCATCGGCCTTTTCTCCAAGTCCAATGAAATACACTGGAATTGAAAGTGCATGTTTGATCGCAAGTACGATACCACCTTTTGCAGTACCATCCATCTTTGTCAAAATCATGCCGGAAACTTCAGTAGCCTCCTTAAATAGTTTAGCCTGAGAAATGCCATTTTGTCCAGTCGTAGAATCAAGAACGAGCCATACATGATGAGGCGCATTGGCAATTTCCTTGCCTACAACCTTTCTCATCTTTGCGAGTTCTTTCATCAGATTGACTTTGTTCTGAAGACGGCCAGCTGTATCACACAACAGAACATCCAGATTGTGTTCTTTGGCATAGCGACATCCTTCCACAAGCACACTGCTTGGATCTGCCCCTTCTTTGCCTGCAACACATGGAACATCAAGTCGCTGTGCCCATGTCTTCAGCTGATCAATAGCGCCAGCTCTGAATGTATCTGCCGCAACAACTCCGACTTTCTTGCCTTCTTCTTTGTATTTCTTAGCCAGTTTGGCACACGATGTTGTTTTACCGCTGCCATTAACTCCAACCAGAAGAATTACAGTCGTTCCATTCGCATTCAATTTGATTTCAGGATCAGCTGTTTCGTTATACAGTTCATGCATCACTTCCATCAGACCATCAATCGTATCATCAAATGAAGGATTGGAAGACTTTTTCATCTTCTTAGACAGATTTTCGCAGATTGTATCTGCAGTTTCGATACCAACGTCACTTTCAAGAAGCACAACCATCAATTCTTCCAGAAACTCATCCGTTACACCTTTAAACCCGAAGGCAAAACGTGCCAGTTTTTCTGTAAAGGATGTCTTGGTCTTCTTAAACCCAGAAAGGTACTGACCACTGTCTTCCTTACGGCTGAACTTTTCTTTTAATTTATCCAAGAAACTCATGCAGCAGTTACCTCACTTTCATCAGCCATGTCTTTGGCATCACTCAATTCAACTTTCAGCATCTGGGATACACCCTGTTTCTGCATAGTTACACCATACAGAACATCACACTGTTCCATTGTACCTGGACGATGTGTCACTACAATAAACTGTGTCTGATCACTGAATGTCTTCAGATAGCGGGCAAATCTTTCAACATTGCCCTGGTCAAGTGCTGCTTCAACTTCATCAAAGATGCACAGCGGCACAGGACGTACTTTCAAGATGGAGAACAGTACACAGATCGCAATCAGACTCTTTTCTCCCCCTGAGAACAGACGAATGTTCTGTACCTGTTTGCCAGGCGGCTGAACATCAATATCAATTCCAGTATTAAGAATATCATTTGGATCTTCCAGAATCAGTCTGGCTTTACCACCGCCAAACAGTGTTCTGAATGTATCGTTCAGCTCTGCATTGATTTTGTCAAACATTTCCTTGAACTGTTTCTTCATGACATCATCCATTTCATCAATGGCAGACAGAATCTTGTTTCGACTGGCGATCAAATCATCCATCTGTTTCTTCATGAATTCATAACGTTCATTGACTTCAGAATATTCTTCTGGAGCATTCATGTTGACATTGCCCAGTGCTTCAATTTCACGACGAAGTGTCTGAACTTCATCACGGGCATTTTCAATCTTTTCTTCGTTGACCTGAGTCAATGCATACTCATAAGTCAACTGGTATTCAGATGCCAGACGTTCCAGAACGGTTTCCATTTTTGTGCTGAGTTTAGCACGGTCCAGTTCAATTAAACGTTTGGATTCTGTAGCACGTTCTAGATCTCTTCTTAACTGTCTGAGCTGCTGTTCCTTGCGTTCAGATTCAGCTGAGAGTTTGACACGTTCTTCTCTTGTTGTTTTGATGGATGCTGTGACTTCATCACGTTTACCGTAAGCAGCATTCAACTGAACAATCAGCTGATCTGCAAAAGTACCTTCTGCACTATCCTGTGCTTCATTAGGTCCCAGCATTTCCATATCGTTTTTCAGACGTTCATATTTCGCACGTTTTGCATCCACAACCGGTTCCAGCTGTGCCTGCTGAATGCGTTTGTTCATCAGGTTCTGTTCGGTTACAGCACGTTCACGGTTCAAATCGTTCAGTGCTTTGTCCGCAACATTTACAGCTGCAGACTGTGAAACAATATTCTGTTTCATCTGATTGAACTCTTTTTCAGCAGTAACAAGTGATGTTGAGTTTTTCACTTTACCACCGGTCATTGATCCACCCTTATGAATGACATCACCATCAAGTGTGACTATTTTCAGTGAATGGTTCAATAAAGTTGCCAATTCATTCCCATGTTCAAGTGTATCAGTGACGACTACATTCTGAAGCAGTGAAAGATTCACAATTTCGAATTCCTTATCACATGTGACAAATTCAGATGCAACACCAAGATATCCAGCAGCACTTTCACAGATCAGTTTCTGCTGTACTGAAAGATCACGTGATCTTAATACACTGCATGGCAAGAATGTTGCTCGTCCACTTTGATTTCGCTTCAGAAAAGCAATGGCATTGCGAGCTGCAGCTTCATCTTTTGTGACAATGTTCATCATTGACCCGCCTAACGCAACCGATACTGCTTCTTCATAACCATCATGTGCCTTCAGGTTCTGTCCTACAACACCCATAACACCCTTCAGTGAAGCTTTGTTGTCCATAATAGACTTAACTCCAGCCTGTGATGTAAATGGCTGTCGAATGATGTTTTCAAGCACATCCTTACGGTTTGTATAACGCTGCAGCAGCTGTCTTTCCTTCTCAGCTACACTGGATGCTTCCGCAATCTTGAGTGCAATCTGAGTCAGTTTCGTTGTAGCCAGATCAATTTCAGCTTTGTACTGCTGCTGACGAGCAAGTCTATCTTCATATTCAAGACGTGCTTCTTCCACAGAAATGCTCAACTCTTTCAGTTTTTCTTCTGAAGAGCCCATTTCAATGGCATACTTACGTTTTTCATCAATTTCAATCTTACGTGTTTCAAGAATCTGAATTTCATTGACAACCTTCATCAGTTCATCCTGAAGAGTATTGATGCGTTCATCTTTCTGACGAAGTTCCTTGCGGTTTTCTTCATTCTGTGTTTCGTGCACATGAACACTCATCTGACGCATTGTAGTATCTGTATCCAGATCAAACAATGTTTGATCTGTATCTTCAATATGTTTTTTCAGATTCGTAATATCTTCTACCAGAACCGCAATTTCAATCTTTTCCAGACGCGCTTTCTTTTCACGGTAAATCTGTGCTTTCTGCGCCTGACGTTTGAGTGGTGTAACCTGACGTTCAAGTTCACTTAAAATGTCATTTGTACGATCCAGATTATCTTTGGTTCTTTCCAGTTTTGACAAAGATTCAATTTTTCTTTTCTTGTATTTGCTGACACCAGCGGCTTCTTCAAAAATCCCTCTGCGATCAATAGGTTTAGCTTCCGCAAAAGAACTGATATTCCCCTGTGAGATCATGGACAAGGAGTCTTTTCCAAGACCTGTATCCAAAATAAGATCAACAATATCCTTCAGTCTGCATGGGACACGATTGATGAAGTAATCCCCTTGGGAATTGCTTCGATACAAACGTCGAGTGATTTCAACTTCATCGTTTTCAGTATGCAAATAATGCATTGAGTTGTCAAAAACCAGCGTCACTTCTGCCATGCCAACAGGTCTTCTATCAGCACTGCCCGCAAAAATCACATCGGTCATTGTATTACCTCGCATGTTTTTAACGGACTGCTCCCCTAAAACCCAGCGTACAGCATCGGTAATATTACTTTTACCACAGCCGTTCGGTCCTACAACACCGGTTACATTCTGGTCAAAGTGAATGACAACTTTGTCTGCAAATGATTTGAAACCTTGCATTTCGATTCGTTTCAAAAACATAAATTCACTCCTATTCCTGCATTAAAACATTATACCAAAGAAAGCTTGTTTCGAATAGAGAAAAAAAGCCATTTTATGGCTTTTTCTGTTGGTTTATTTGTTTTTGAGCAGGTCTCTGATTTCTTCCAGAAGAACTGTTTCATCAGATTTAACTGGTGCTGGAGCAGGAGCTGGTGCAGCTTCTTCTTCCTTCTTTTTCATTGCATTCATGAATTTTACAACCAGGAACAGACACAGTGCAATCAGGAGAAAATCAACGATGTTCTGAATGAACTGACCATAGTTCAATGTTACCTGAGATACGATGTTGCCTTCAGCATCCAGAGTTTCCTTCAGAATCACTTTCAGTTCTGTGAAATTCACATTACCGCACATCATAGCGAAGAAAGGCATAATCAGATCATTAACCAGTGAACTTGTGATTTTAGAGAATGCAGAACCAATGACAACCCCAATTGCCATATCGATGACATTCCCTCTCAACGCAAACTGTTTGAATTCATCTAAAAACTTTTTCATAATACTTCTTTATCTCCTTACATTCTTCAGTCGTTTCATTGGTAAAACGTACTGTACTAAAACAAATTTTATCACTCTTTTCAGTATCTTTCAATATCTCAGATTCATAGATAATCGGATGACACTGACCATCCTGTGATATCGGATAACTTTGACCTTTTTCAGATACCAGGGCATAACGATTTACTTTGCACAAAGCACAGTTTGTCTTCATTCCATTGCCAAGTGCCGCATTAATCAGACAAGCCTTCATAATCATCAATTCTCTTCGACCATAAGCCACTTTCCCAATTTGAGGCATAAATCCATGCCTTTGTACAAATGCATCAAACATCGCTTCAATTGCGCTGTCATCCGCTTCTAAAGATGCAACACAACCATCCATACCCTGCTGCATCAGAAATTCAATTGCGTAGCTGTTGGTCACATTCAGACTTGCATCCGCAATCCAGATCTGATTGCCTTTCGTCTGATTCAAAGAGCCAATCTGAGTATGCATCACAACATCACCAGAAAGCACAGATGAGTTTTCATCAACGCGATACCCTTTTGTATGGATTCCATCATATTTTACAGTTGTTGAGAAAATCTGATCTGATTCATTGAATGCATCTTTCTGAGAAACATGACTGATTTCATACAATAATCCTGATACATTCTGAATCTCTTTAAATGACGATTCAGGATAATTCATTTTCATACGTGTAAAACCTAAACGAGTTTCATTTAAAGCCTCAACTGCATCACGTCTCATTTGATTCAGTGTCTTTAAACTCATAAAGATATCATCATCACCAGACTTTTCAAAAGTATCCATATAATAAATTGAATCATTCAATTTAGATAACTGTGTTCTGATTTTCTCTTCACTGACAGGTGCTTTCTGGGCACGCTGTACAATCTCCTCAGAGACAACAGATACTGTATGAACTCCATCACTCATCACAAGAGATGCAGGCTGATCAATCACTGCATTGAAATACAATGATACTGGAAATTGACGTTCATTCTGAATGCGACGCTCAATCGCTTCGCACTGAAGACGATCTGTTGTCAGCACCACTTCATCATCTTTTCTGCAGGTAATCTTCAACGAAGTCTCAAGCTCAATGATGTCTCCTACCTTTGCTGAATTGACAAGACGTCCATGCTGAACAATTTTACCAGCTAAAAGTCCCATATCTTCAGGTTTTGATAAAATACGAACACCATCATTCTGATTCAAATCATGAATCAGCTGAATCTGAATACGTCCTTTAGAAACTTTTGTCACACGACCTAAAGGAATCCCCATATGATTAGGGCGTACAGGATTCATTAAATCATAACCTGTCTGTTTAAACAGATGACCAGTTGTCATATTACGATTAAACAGTTTCAAAATACTTTGTTTATCTTCATCAGATACAACAGCACATTTTTTCTCAAAATAATCATCTATTGCCTTACGGTAAACACGTACAATTTCCGCTACATATTCAGGACGTTTCATACGTCCTTCAATTTTGAAGCTTGAAATACCAGCTTCAATCAATTCTGCAACATGATCGACCGTCCATAAATCTTTAGGACTTAACAGATAATCACCCTTTGTCTTGATTCTCTGATTCTTGTCCAGATTCCACAGTTCATAAGGTTTACGACATGGCTGAGCGCACTGGCCACGATTGCCGCTGCGTCCGCCATGGAATGAACTGAAAAGACACTGCCCACTGTAACAGACACACAATGCCCCATGGACAAAGACTTCAATCTCAATACCTTCTTTAGTGCATTCAGAAATCAGTTCAATTGGTGTTTCACGAGCCAGTACAACACGTGCAGCACCCATCTTTTTCATAAACTGAACCCCTGCTTTGTTGTGAATGTGCATCTGTGTTGAACAATGCACTTCAAAGTCAGGAAATTCAGTTTTCAGAATCTGGAACACACCAAAATCTTGAACAATCACCGCATCAACATTGGCATCATATAAAAATCTCAAATAATCACGTAATTCATCAAGTTCATCTTCATAAACAAGTGTATTGACAGTGACATAGACTTTTACACCACGAAGATGACAGTATTTTACTGCCTCAATCATGGACTCTTCATTAAAGTTGGATGCATAAGCACGAGCTCCAAAACGAATGCCACCAAGATAAACTGCATCAGCACCACTGCTGACTGCAGCTACCAGAGCCTCCATAGAGCCAGCTGGAGCTAAAACTTCAGGCCTAATCATGATCAACACCCTTGATGGAAACTTCCTGAGCAAGACCACCTAAAGACGTTTCCTTCAGTTCCAAAGGAAGTTTCTGACCTGTATATTTCATAGTACGGACAACTGTATCAAAGTTGACCACATTTTCTTTGATTTTACTCATGTATTTAGAAAGTGTCATGGCATCAACAGCACGCAGGACACCTACAGCATTGCGTTCAATGCATGGAATAATGACATAACCGCCTACTGGGTCACATGTAAGACCAAGATGATGTTCCATCGCAATTTCAGCTGCATATTCAATCTGTTTGATGTTCAGATCATTGAGATATGCTGCAGCTGCAGCTGTCATACAACATGCCGCACCAATTTCAGCCTGACAGCCACCAACAGCTCCAGAAATCGTTGCATTGTGTTTAATCACATTTCCAAACAATCCACCTACTGCAAGCGCATTGATCAGTTTGCGACGTGACACACCTTCATCATAGTACATCATGTACATGTAAGCTGCCAGAATACCACATGCCCCTAATGTTGGTGCAGTCACAACTTCACCATTGGATGCATTTTCTTCTGATACAGCATATGCATACGACATCAGACGCACTTTAAATTCTTCATGATCATCTTCAATGCTTTTGGATTTGAGGTACATATTCTTGGCACAACGTTCAATACCAAGCTTTCCTGGCAGTACACCTGATGCGCTCAAACCACGTTTAACACTCTCCAGCATTGCGCTTAAAATCTTACTCAGATAATTGTAAAGTTCTTTGTCTTCATTGTTGAATACATAATCGACAAAGTTCCACTGATTCTTCTTGCAAACCTCAATGATTTCACTCATTGTCTTTTCTTTATAAGGCTGCTGAATAATCAGATCTGGACGTTCAACGACAAAAATACTGCCTCCACCAAGCGAATAAACACTCCAGTGTCCAGTCAGATGATCATTCGCATCATATCCATCAATTGTAAATCCATTTGGAAATGGCTGTTCCCAATCCAGTTTAAATTCAACTTCACACTTTCTTGGTGCAAAAGTATCCATAATAATCTTATCGGTAAAATGACCTTTACCCGTTAATGAAAGCGAACCATAAAGATTGACTTTAACTGATTCAGTTTCAGGATAATTTTCCAGATACAGACGACAAGCACGAGCTGGTGCCAGTGTATGTGAACTGGATGGTCCAGGACCAATTTTATAAAGTTCTTTTAATGTCTGCATGAATTTATTCTCCCTGCTGTATGAATCAGGAAATGCTCAAACCCCAATGTACGATCAACAAGTCCTGATTTGAATTTCTGATCCAGTGAAGCACAATCACTGATCAGCTCTTTTAATAAACTTTCAGAAATCATACGTGAATTCTGATAAGCAAGTTTAATCGAATACGGATGCGCAGATAAAATCTGTGCCATCGTACTTTCACCTTTACCTGCTTTAGAAAGCAGTTTAACCTGATAAATCAGATGAAACTGTTTACCAATCAACGTCGTCAACAGAATCGGATCTGTTTTAGCAACCTGAAGGTCTTTCCAGATACGGAAAACAGACTTCATTTTACCTGCAATTACAGCGTTGACCAAATCAAATGCCTTATCTTCCAAAGGACGACTGACAAGCAGTTCAATATCTTCTTTTGTCAATTTTCTTTCACATAAAGCAAGTTTTTCCAGTTCACTTTCCATCTGCGCAAGTGATCCTGCAAGACGTGTTTCCAGCTCAACAAAAGCATCTCTATCCATTTCGATTTTTCTGGATTTGATATGCTGTCTTAACACTGAAGAAAATTCTTCGCTCTGCAATGTGTCACATTTGAACTCACGGCACACCTTTTTGAGTGTCTTGACAATCTTTTTACGAGAATCCAGTTTATCTTTTTCCAGCATAAACACAAGTACTGTGCTCTCATTTGGATTGGCAAGATATTTTTCCAGTATTTTGGTATCTGTTTCACTGATACTGCCTGTACTGCTTAAAAACTGACAATTTTTTACCACAATCACTTTATGTTCTGTAAAGAATGGAATAGTGGAGGCATCTTCAATCAAAGTTGACATCATAAAATCATTCATAGATGCATCGTAGGTCACCAATGACATTTCAGGATCATCTTTAACCCACTCTTTGATAATTTCATTCAAGCGTTTTTTCATCAGATAACTTTCTGTACCACTTAAAAGATAATTCATGAAGTTTCCCCCTTTCATTCTTTGATTATTATAACAGATTCATGTGAGCTTGTCGTAATAAGATGAAAAAACCTTGTCAGTGTGATTTGAATATCTCCAACGGCTGCAGTATTCAACACCAATGATCCATTCTTAGACAAGCGCTCAACAACAGCATCATGTGGATGTCCATAACGATTATTTCGTCCAGCACTGATAATCGCAACAGGACACCCTGCTGTATCCAGCAGATTCCATGACGTGGATGTATCAGAACCATGATGACCTATCTTGCAGACATCCACTTTTTCATCAATCTGCTGTACATACTTCACTTCCTGCTGTTTTGTCGTATCACCACAAAAGAGAAAACTTAAGCCATTTATCTTTAAAACAAGAACTAAACTGTTGTCATTTTCATTCTGACTCATGTCAATCTGATTGATTTGTCTGAATAGAAACTCATCATCTTCACTCCATAACATCGTATTATCCCATATGCGTCCAACGACAAAATCCTCCATCAGAGCCTCTTTATTTCCACTGTGATCGTTGTCTTTATGTGTCAGCACCAATAAATCAATTTTATAAACAGACTGTCCATACAGGCTCTTTTTAAGCTGTACATAAGACGATGGAGGGCCTGTATCAATCAGAATTGTTTTAAAAGACAATGGAGACTGAATCAAAATCGCATCTCCTTGTCCAACATTCAGAAAAACAATACGTCCAAATGGATTTGTACCAAAGATACTTATCCAACCTGTCATCAAAAAGAGATAAACCAGCTGTTTCTTTTTACTTATTGTTGAAAACATCAAAAACAAAAAGAAAACTGCAACAAGTGAAATAGTTCCCCTTAACTCAAAATCAGGAAGACAGGAATAAAATCGATCAATCAGGTTCACCCACCAGCTTGCATTCATATCCAAAACAAAGATAAACCACCCTACCAAAAAAGAAACAATAGAAACCATCTGATTAAATCGAAATAGCAGGATATCAAAAACATCAACATAACAATTAAAACACAACTGCAGCAATCCCATAAAAAACATCAAGAACCAGCGATTATTTGAAAT
>JAFYOL010000247.1 GCA_017560205.1 Erysipelotrichaceae bacterium
CATCATACTTGTTCTTTTCCAATGTTGGTCTTTCTGAGACATTAACAATTGGATAAAGAACCTGAATGCCTGTTTCATTCTGATATCTCTGAATATCCTTATATTCTTCTGGTGAAATAATCTTATATTTACCGAAACCAACACCATAATAAGTGTCATAACGATATACATAACTGCCATCTTCGGCTTTTTCATATTCACCACGTTTAATAATTTCTCTGCCAGTTTCCTGTGCAAGAGCTACGTCTTTCAGATAGCCAACTTTACTTGTGCTTTTTACTTTATATCCATCCCAAAAATCAATTCCACTTTCAACAAACAATGAATTCTTTGGTGTTACGTAAGAGTACACCATATCATAGTATTTTGGCTCAAATGGAGTGAATAAAGGAGCAAAGATTGCAAACAATACGAGAAATGCAATGACAATACCACCAACAACAGCACCTTTGTTTTTACAGAAGCGATTAAAAGCACCCTGGAAATAACTTACAGGTTTTGTTTCGAATCTGCTGTCATGAGCTAAATCTCTTTTTGTCGCAAAACGCAACTTTTCTTTGGGGATATTTCTCATGTTATCATCCATAATTACTTAGCCCCCATTCTGATTCTTGGATCGATGAATCCATAACTAATATCAATAACGATACCTGCAGTCAAGCTGACTAATGTATAGAAACCTGACAGCAGCATAAAGAAGTCATAGTCCTGGAATGTAATTGAGTTGAGGTAAAGTCCACCAACACCGTTAATTCCAAAAATCTTTTCAATAATCAATGAACCAGAAAGTACTGAGATAAATTCACTGAGGATTGAAGGGAAGATGACAACCATTGAGTTACGCATCGCATGGTGATAAATAGCCTGTCTTTTTGTAAGTCCTTTTGTTCTTGCAAGAAGCATAAACTCTCCAGTAAGTACTTCAGAAAGTTCCGCACGAGTATAACGAGCATACCCGGCAATAGATCCCAAGCACAACGCAAAAACTGCAGGCAACATAGAACGGAATACAGGAAAAGTAAAGTATTCGTTACTAGTTGACATTGTGAGCGGGAACAATCCCAGCTTAAAGCAGAACAAGTATTGGATCAACAAAGCCAATACGATTGATGGAACTGATATCAACAGAATAATGAAAATATTAATTACCTGGTCTTGCCACTTATTCTTTTTAAGAGCAGCAATAATCCCTAATCCAAGCCCGATTGGTACACCAATCAGAGATGAATAAATATTAATCAGAACTGTAGGCGGAAGATGATTGACAAACACCTGCCAAATGTTCATATTCAGGTATTCACCATAAGTCGTAACGATACCGAAGTCACCTTCTGTCACTATTCTTTTGATATAAGTTCCGTACTGAATAAAGATTGGAACTCGGTCATAGGTCCATACACCATTTTCTCCCTCTTGAATGTTAGTAATCCAACCTCTTCCTTCAAGAGTTTTCATAACGATTTCAGGATCCTGTCCCGGAAGTGCGTTAGTAGGAATAGGTAAAAGTTTGATGAGCACAAAACACATCGTAAAAATGATGGCAAATGTAAACAACATCAAGCTTAAACGCTTTGTAACATATTTAAACATATACATAGGTTTTTCTCCTTTGTCTTGTTATTTTCAAATTCATAGTATAGTAAGCTAAAAGCAATTGATGTATATACAAACTGCCATAACTAACAATAAAATCATCTAAAATTTATAACTAAATTAACCGAAATATTTGTAACCAACTATTGATTCAATAAAAAATCTTCACAATAGTCTTCTTACAGTGTTTTTGTTTAGAAAAAAGCTTTAATAATAAACGTCCAAACGGGCGGTGAGCAATTTGCCCACCGCACCGTTGGCGTTATGTTTTAAATAATCAGTCGAATAAGACGATTAAGACTATTCAGACTTCTTATATTCTGCAGACAGGTCGTTGTTGTTCTGTGCAACAAAGTCCTTCCATTCAGCATCAGTGTAGTTAACTTCCATGTATCTGATACCACCGAAGCCCATGAATGTGTGTTCATCTTCTGAGAAGTAAGAGAACTTAGCTCCCAGGAATGATCCACCACCGTCAGCAATCAGCATTACTGAACGGCTTTCCTTGATAGTCAGTTCTTCCAGAGCTGACAGGATCATCAGACGAGCTTCAACTGGAGCGAAACCTTCAGCCCAGTTATAAGTCTTAGCCTGATTTTCAGTAGCTGCAAGACCATTCAGGCAGAAGTACCAGTTCTGAACGCTCATTGTGATTGTTTCACCAGCACCATCGTAATCGCCTTCAGGCATAGTCAGAGTCATATCCAGTGAAGCAGTATCCCAGTACATATGGTAGTTCAGAGAATCATCTGGGTTAACAAATGCACCGATAATGTCAAATGGGTTGAATGCGTTTCCTGAGAAACCGTATCCGAAACCGATCTGAGTCTTACCAGTACGGAATGCTTCAGCCCACTGTGCACCAGCAGATGCATCGAATACAACATCGATCTTATCTTCGAGTGCTGTACCAACAGTCAGGCCATCCAGAACATCCTGCAGGTAGCTAGCTCTGAATCTCTGCTTGTCTGTATCAGCAGAAGAACCATATACCAGAGTAATGTTCTTTGTAGCATCGTATCCATATTCTTCTGGATTAGCCAGCAGAATATCGATAGCTTCCTGCATCTTAGCCTTAGCAACTTCAGGGTTATAACCTGTCAATGCAGAGTAAGCTTCATCAGTAGAGAGATCTACCAGAGAACCGCTAGTCCACTTTCCGTCAGCACCCTGTTCAAAGCCATAAGCACGCAGGATACCTTCTTTAGCGATAGTAGCGTTACGATACTGTCCACCATCTTCGAGTTCAGGTGAGTTTTCAATATCATAGTAGTAAGCAACGTTCAACAGACCGAAGCAAGGAACTGCTGAACCTGGCCAGATTTTTTCAACGATGTCACTTCTGTTCAGTGCCAGGTTGAATGCATGTCTGAATTCCTGAATAGCCAGGATACCGTTGTTGTTTTCACTGTTCTTCAGAGTAGCCAGGTTGCTGTACAGCTGCATACCAAATGTACCTGTAGAAGTTGATGTGAAGTAAACATACTTAGAATCGAGGTAATCAGCAACGTTTTCAGTCTGCAGAGATGCATCATCATAGTCACCGTTCAAGAATCCCATCCACTTAGTAGCGAATTCTTCAACCTTACGGCAGTTAATTGCAGTAATGTTGTACTGGTTCTTGTACTGTTCCATGTTCCATCCATACCAGTTTTCGTTCTTTGCCAGCTTGTAGTGAGAACCAGCTTCGAATTCAACGAGCTTATAAGGTCCCCAGCTAGCAGTTGTTTCCAGAGATGAGTTGTAGTTAGAAGTCCACAGAGTTGCACCTGCTGCAGGAGCAATCTTAGAAGCTTCATACTTTTCTTTGTGAACAACTGGCAGGCTTGAGAAGTAGTATGGAGCCCAAACAGACAGGCTGCCATCTTCCTTCAGGAATGAGTAAGCTTTATCTAAGCACAGAACGATAGCGTTTTCGTCTTCAACTGCATAGATACCAACATTATCCCATTCAACGTTACGTACAGTGTTTTCTACATAAACAGCTGCATCGTAACCAGTGCCTGGTTCAAGGTATGCACCGTAGTAAACATACAGATCGTTACCAGAAATTGGGTCACTGCCATCTTCGCAGTTATAAACTGTTGTATCAGTGATTGGAGCCCATTCAGGAGCTTCATTACCGTTTTCATCCTTGTAGCCTGCAGCGCCCCACATATTCCACAAGTTTGCATAAACAGTTTCACCAGCGTCGATTGCTTCCTGAACAGACGCATAACCTACAGCACCGATAGTTTCATAAGTACCTTCTTGGTTCTGGAAGAAGTAGTTCTTAGAATTCTTGATCATCAGAGTGTCATAGTAAGTGTTAGCACGGAAGTTCATGAAAGCTGGGTCCAACAGCTGCTGCATTGAGTATTCAAAGTCAGCTGCAGTGATAGGTGTTCCATCGTCCCATTTCAGGTCATCACGAAGAGTGATTTTCCAAGCATAGCCACCTTCTGCCTTCTGAGCATCAGTGTAGCCCCACTTAGCATCAACATCAGCTGTAACGTCTTCCAGCTTAGTTGCTGCAGAGAAATTTGTAGTGTAAGCACCAGCTACGATACCATCTTTGTTGATAGTGCCGTCTGCATTGAACTTAGCGTCATCTTCCCACTTGTAGTCATACTCGAAGAAAGCTGATCCAATGTAGCTCATGATCTGAGTGTCATTGTTATCCGCATAAGTGAATTCATTCCAGTTACTTGGCATTACACTTGTAGTTGTATTGTATTCAGCTTCTTTGAGGTCTGCTTCCTTAACCCCACCGCCAGTGTTTCCACCACCGCAACCTACTAACATTGTTGCAGCGATAACTGAGCACAATACCAGAGAGAGAACAGTTCTAAATTTCTTGTTCATAATATTTCTTTCCTCCTTGTAAAAAAAATATTTTCTCCTCGTTTTCATCGCGTTTTTTAATGTCTTATACCAGAACCATATTATACACAAAAAAATACCATGAAATACGGATAACATTTTTCTACCATATAAATCCCCCACTGTCAATGAAGCAGGGGTAGATAATTCCCTTTTTTTGAAAAAAACAAATCAATTTATGAAAACTTTTTCAGGAAACAACGTTTCAAAAGAAAAATAGTGTTTTATCTCATAAAATAAGCCCTTTTACGACATCATCAAGCAAATTTCTTTCAGCAATGCCATAAGAAAAGACAGCCCAGAAATGGACTGTCTTCAATTGTTGTCAATTAGAGCTTAAACATTGAATCTGAAATGAAGGACATCTCCATCTTTTACGATGTAGTCTTTACCTTCTGAACGCAGCTTTCCGTTTTCCTTCAATGCTGCTTCTGAACCATACGTTACGATATCATCATAGCTGTATGCTTCTGCACGAATGAATCCTCTTTGGAAATCTGAGTGAATAATTCCTGCACATTCTGGGGCAGTCATTCCATCCTTGAAAGTCCAGGCACGAACTTCAACCTGACCTGCAGTGAAGTAAGTCTTCAGACCCAGCAGATGATAAGCTGCACGGATTACCTGATCCAGACCGCTTTCCTTGATTCCCAGATCTTCCAGGAACATCTGACGATCTTCCTTTTCCATCATAGAAAGTTCTTCTTCAATGCGTGCTGAGATTGCGATGACATCATTTCCTTCTGCTTCGGCAAATTCCTTCACCTGCATATAGTACTTGTTGCTTTCAGGATCTGCAACTTCATCTTCTGCCATATTCGCAATGTAAATCATTGGTTTGTGAGTCAGAAGCTGATAATTCTTTGCAGTCTGCAGATCTTCTTTGTCGATTTCTACAGAACGTGCTGGCTTGCCCTGAATCAAAGCCTCCTGGAATGCTTTCAGAACACGATATTCCTGCATTGCTTCCTTATCTTTGTTCAGTGCTTTGCGTTCAACTTTGGAAATACGATTTTCAACAGACTGAAGGTCTGCCATAATCAGTTCCAGATTAATAATTTCAATATCACGGATTGGATCTACAGAACCTTCAACATGAGTGATGTCTGCATTGTCAAAACAACGCACAACATGACACACTGCATCCACCTGACGAATGTGTGCCAGAAACTGGTTCCCCAGCCCTTCACCATTGCTTGCACCTTTTACAAGACCTGCAATGTCTGTAAATTCAAATGTTGTATGAACAGTCTTCTTTGGAACGAAGACCTGTGTCAGTTTTTCTAATCGTTCATCCGGTACTTCAACAACCCCTACATTTGGATTGATTGTCGCAAACGGATAGTTTGCCGCTTCAACCTGCGACTGTGTAATCGCGTTGAACAGTGTTGATTTTCCTACGTTTGGAAGCCCTACGATACCTGCTGTAAGTGGCATTTTCATCATCCTTTCCTAAAACCTTTTATAGTTTACATTATTTTCTTATAAAAGGAAAGAAAAACAGAATAGCTTTCGCTATTCTGCTGATTCTCTCCAGATCTTTGCGCCTAAACGCTGAAGTTTACCATCCAGATCACAATAACCACGGTCAATGTGATAAACTTCCTGGATTGTTGTAGTGCCTTCTGCAATCAAGCCGGCAATAACCAGTGCTGCACCACATCTTAAATCCGTTGCAGTCACTAAGTCACCATACAAAGGCGTCTTACCTTTGATTGTACAGTTTGCCTGTCCAATTTCAACATCTGCACCCATACGCTGAAGTTCAAGACAGTTCTTGAAGCGTTCAGGATAAATCGTTTCAATGACTTTTGACTTTCCTTCAGCCTGTGTCATCAATGCTGTCAGAGGCTGTTGAAGGTCTGTGGCAAAACCTGGATATGGAAGAGTCTTGATATCCACACCCTTCAATGGCTTGCGGCCACGGATTGTGATGCGGTCAACATTCACATCCATATCAACACCCATTTCCTGCATCTTGGCAATCAAGCTTTCAAGATGCTGAGGAATGATGTTGGATACTGTCATTTCTTCTGCAGCTGCTGCTGCCATAATCAGGAATGTACCCGCTTCAATACGGTCAGGAATGATTTCATGGAAACATCCACTCAACTCTTTGACCCCATCAATCTTAATCACATTTGTTCCTGCACCACGAATCTTTGCACCCATCTTATTTAAAAGAGTTGCAACATCGATGATTTCAGGTTCTTTTGCAGCATTTTCAATCGTCGTACGACCTTCAGCATAAACAGCTGCCATCATAATATTGATTGTCGCACCTACCGATGAAATATCCAGGAAAATCTTATTTCCTACAAGACGATCCGCCTTGATGTTGTAGTAGCCTTTTTCATACTCTACTTTAGCACCCAGTGCTTCAAAGCCTTTCAGATGCAGATCGATTGGTCTTGGGCCCAGATAGCATCCTCCTGGCATCTTCATTTTTACTTCTTTATATTTTCCAAGCAAAGCTCCCATAAAATAATAGGACGCTCTCAGTTTTGATACTGCAGGATGATCAAGCGGAATGTTTTTCATATTGGCAGGATCAATCACAATGTGATCTTCACCTTTCACCAGCACAAACACACCCAGTTCTTTCAGAAGCTCTGAAAGTGACTGTACATCCGATATATTTGGAACACCGCAGATGGTCACTGGACCATTGGCCAGGATTGCCGCAGGAATGAGCGCAACCGTTGCATTCTTTGCACCGCTAATGGTTACTTCTCCTTTTAAAGGATGTCCACCTTCAATTTTAATAACTTCTTTCATGCAGGTCCTCCTTTGTTTCACCAACATTTTATTCAGCTATGTCAGAATTTGACACAGCTTATCTATTCTATCACTGTCTTTTTTAAAATGCTACAAGTATTTCACACACTCAAGCACTTCAGAAAGCCTTTCAACCAGCACATCTGCATGTGCCTGTCTCAAACCGAAACGTCGATCCAGAATTCCAATTGTCTTCATCTTGGCATTCTTGCCTGCTTCAATCCCCATGCTGGAATCTTCAATCACCAGACACTGGTCAATGTCTACATTCAACATTTGAGCAGCATGCAGATAAATTTCAGGATGAGGTTTGCTTTGAGTAAACTGTTCTCCTGATACTACATAATCAAAATAAGATGTAATACCACATTCATCTAACGCATGATCAATCGTCTTTTTTGGACTTGATGAACATACAGCACATCGATATCCTCTAGCCTTGATTTCATTCAAAAGATCCATCAGATCAGGATTCATAATCTGTCTGTACTGCATCGGATGGTCCACCAGAAAATACTGTTCATTCACTTCTGTCAACTGTTCAATGGTGTATTGACCACCCAGCATCTTTTCAACCATCTGATAAGTCACTTCCATGGTCGTACCAATAATCTGGCAGACATCACGATAAGTCCCCTGAAATCCAAGTCCCTTCATCCAATTGTATGTACCTTCCATATAGTAGGTTTCTGAGTCCACCAGAACACCATCCATATCAAACAAAACAGCTTTAATTTCCATAGTTTTTCCTCATTTTTATTTTATCAGGATTCTATTGTAAACAAAAGAAAAAATCCATGAACACATGGATTTTAAATTTGATTCATTTTGTCAGTGTGTACTGAGACACGTTCAACAAGATTCAAAAACTGATCTCTTTCTTCATCTGAAAGAATGCTGAGCGCTTCTGTCATCCACTGTTCTACAATATCAACCAGCTCCTGGACAACAGTCTGTCCCTCTGGTGTTAAAGTCAAAATGTATTCTCTTCGATTGGATGGATTGACTCTTCTTTCAATTAAACCATCATTGACGCATTTGTTGACGACCTTAGCTACTGAACTTTTGTCCATTTTTAAAGCCTTGGCGATGTTGTCTTGATTTGTAGAACCTGACTGCCAAATAATTCCACATACATCGTATGCAGCATTTGTCAAACCAGGATGTGTCAAACGATTCCTCGTATACCTCCATCCATCTTTGGTGATGGCTGATAACCTGTGTACCAAAATCATTTGAAAACCTCCTTGTGAAACCTACTTTTATTATAACAAGATTATATGAAAAAAGATGTAATTTTTTTCATTTCAGATAATCTCACATTTTTCATCACAAAGAAAAAGATAAAAGCGGCATTTCTGCCGCTTTCATGCGATTGATTTATTCAGCTTTGCCTGCAGAACCGAACTGGTTCATCATAGCAACAACTTTAGCCTGGATAGCCTTAGCTCCTGGAGCCAGCAGCTTACGAGGGTCATAACCCTTACCTTCCAGATCCTTGCCAGCTTCGATGTACTTGCGAGTTGCATCTGCAAATACCAGCTGCAGTTCTGTGTTAACGTTGATCTTAGATACACCCAGATCAATTGCCTTAGCAATCTGATCAGCAGGGATACCTGAACCACCGTGCAGAACCAGAGGCAGACCATTTGTAGCTTCCTGAATCTTGCCCAGAACTTCGAAGTTCAGACCAGCCCAGTTAGCAGGGTACTTACCATGGATGTTACCGATACCTGCAGCCAGGAAATCTACACCCAGAGCAGCGATCTGTCCGCATTCTTCAGGAGAAGCAACTTCACCCATAGATGTAACGCCATCTTCTTCACCGCCGATGCCGCCAACTTCACATTCAACAGAGATTCCTCTTGAGTGAGCGAATTCCAGAATTTCTTTTGACTTAGCAACGTTTTCTTCGAAATCATAGTGAGATCCGTCGAACATTACTGATGTGAATCCAGCTTCGATACAAGCCTTAGCTCCATCGAATGATCCGTGGTCCAGATGCAGCGCAACTGGAACTGTGATACCCATGTAATCATGGATTTCCTTAACCATAGCTACGATTGTCTTGTAACCGCACTGGTATTTTCCAGCACCTTCTGATACACCCAAGATAACTGGAGACTTAGCTTCCTGAGCAGCTGCCAGGATAGACTTTGTCCATTCAAGGTTATTGATGTTGAAAGCACCTACGGCATAATGACCTTCATGTGCTTTCTGAAGCATTTCTTTTGCTGATACTAACATAGAATAATTTCCTCCTCTATCGCATTTATTATTTTACTCTATTTGAGTCTTAATGAAAAGTAGATTTTCATTTTTGTTTCACAAATCCCTAATTCTTACTAATAAAAATGACTTTCCATTATTTTCATGATTTTCATCGCCCTTTGTCTTGTAATATTTGTTATAATAGCCTGTGTGTGAGGTGATTAAATG
>JAFYOL010000027.1 GCA_017560205.1 Erysipelotrichaceae bacterium
GTATGCATCTGCCTTCACTGGTGCACTGATGAGAAGCAAGACAACATTCGAAGCTGCAAAGATCGCTGCTGATTATGTTGTTGAATGCATCAAACACACACAGAATGACCCATCTCACTGGTATGGTGTCAAGTTTGAAGCGAAACTTCCTGAACTGATCAAATCACTTTAAAACATAAAAGGGACATGTGCATGTCCCTTTTTAAATTAATCCCATCACTTCAAAGGCTGTATACAGACCATCTTCACTGATATGAGTTGTAATATAATCTGCAGCTTCCTTTAAACTGTCACAGGCATTGCCCATCGCAATACCGATACCCGCTTTTTTAATCATGGAAATATCATTGTCGCTGTCACCAATAGCGATGGTATCTTTCAGATCACCCTTGCAGATTTCAACAACACGATCAATACTGTCAGCTTTATCTGCACCCTTGACCAGAATCTCACCTTCAATATCTCCGCTGAAAGAATCACTGTAGATAAAATAAGTCAGTTTGTCTGAAAGGTTTTCCAGCTTGGCTATCAGTGCTTTTTCATTCTTTGTCTGAAAGGCCATCTTCAATATCTGCTGCTTTCCTGCTTCATCTACTTTAGAAAGTGTCTTCATCACAACACCTGAAGTGAATCGTTCTTCCATTTCAGGATTGTTTTCACAGAAATAACTCATATAGTTATTCAAAGCTGCTTCTGAGAAATAAGAAACTTCTCTGCCCTCTAATGTATAGTCAATGTCATTTTTCTGGAAGTAGTCCACCAGGTCATCCATTTCCTCTCTTGGAAACTGCACACTGAACAACAGCTGATTGTCTTTTTCAATGTGTGATCCACATCCATAAACAAACCCGCTGACAGGAAGCTTATGGTAAGAACTATCTACCATTCCTTTGGTTCTGCCTGTACAGATAAACAATTCATGACCTTTATCCTTTGCCATCTTCAACGCAAGTTTTGCCGATTCAGGCACACTATGAATGGACTTATCAAACAAAGTTCCATCAATATCAATAAACACAAACTTCTTCATACTTCACCTTTTTCCATATCATCAGTATATCAAAAAACTTATCGGATTGACATCATTACATCATTGTCAATTCATTGAACATAATCGTCATAATGTAGCATTTTTTTACTCTCAACTCATGATAATCTATAGTCCTTCAGAAAGGACTTTTTATGTTGACATATACACTACAGGACTGCATTATTTTTCTATTTCTCTATTCGTTTTTAGGATGGTGTCTGGAGGTTGTCATTGCCTCCATCAAAACACGACACTTCATCAACAAAGGTTTCCTCAATCTGCCTCTGACACTGCCTTATGGTATCAGTGCAATCCTTCTGCTTCAGATACTGCCATCACTGCATCAACATCTGTCTCTGCAATGGATTGTGACCTTGTTTGTCTTTCACTTTATCTGGATGAGTTCAGAAGTTTTCATACAGAATATCTGTCATTTGAAAGAAGAAGATACCTCCAACCTCCCTACTTTAACGCGCTGCAAACAGCTGGTTTTTGAAGTGTGTGCATCGATTGTGTTATTGGCTGTATTATTGATTATCCATCCCTTCATTTATTCCTTATTGAGAATGATTCCCACTTTTATTATTATTGTAATTTCTGTTGTTTTAAGCATAATTCTCATCCTTGACTGTATCTGTGTTTTGACATCATTAAAATCACATAAACACGATAAAATCAGTCAAAATACACTAAACAGAACCCAGAATCTTGTTAATTCCATCACTTCTGCAACATGGAATCGCCTGCAGAAATCCTATCCTGATTTATCA
>JAFYOL010000248.1 GCA_017560205.1 Erysipelotrichaceae bacterium
TATGGAGCAGAAGGAGGATATGCATATCTTGCGGATGTTTCGGACTTGTCACGCAATGGTGCTGATTCAAGTCAGGATGCAGTAAATGCGTATGTGATTGATCGTCAAGAAAAGACCATTCAGGTAGTAAGAATTGGTGCATCTGAAGGGAATTTTGAAGGAACACGTGAAGAAATGACTATTCCGTACTATGTTCCTTTTGTTGAAACAGAATACCTTTTTGATACAACGGGATTGGTTAAAGTGGATTTATCAAATGTAGAGTGGGTTAATTATGGAATTCAGGCAGATGGTGTTAACCCAACTTACAATCCAAATGTTCGCTATTCAACAAATGCTATATTTGATGTCCCTTATCCAGGAGTAACTTTCTATATCAAAATCAATGCACCGTATGAATTAGGTATTCGTTCAGGTGCAACAGATACAACAATGAACACAAATTATTATTGGTTAAACAATAAAGAAGTGACCAATACAAACCAGCATCGTGGTTATGTTTATCAGTTGCCTGAAAATCACAAAAAATTTATTATCTCTTTTGCGAACATTACGCGAAATGGATTGAATAGTTCATATCTTTCTAATAACGATATTAATGAACTTGAACTTCGATTGGCTGATGTAGAAATCTGGTATGAGCCATTGACTGAACAGATGACCATGCAATACGATGATCATCTGGATATGACAGGCAAGACTGTTCAGATTCTGGATGCTGGTACAAACAATGTTGTAACACTAGAAGGTAATTATCTTGTTGCAACAGGCATCGGTGATGCTTTGGTATTGATCGATGGCATTAAGTATGAAATTGCAGTTGAAAAGGCTCAAGTTAACTTGGTTGTTATTATGGGGCAGAGCAATGCTGGAAATCATTTTGATAATGCAACATCAGAAGTGACAAGCCCATTAGGTACAGCGTACTGGTGGGGAAATGGTAAGGGTACATCAGCAACAGAACCTGTAGATTATACACAGGCTTCTAAGGGATTCCATACACCACTGATTGCTGAATTGTATGCGCAAAGTGTTGAATCAGGTAATCCAGTAAAACCTGTCATGATCTGGCAGGAGGGTATTACCAGCAAAAATGGTAAGTCCATTACAAGCTGGGCTACAAGTGCATCAAATGCATCAGGGACAAAAGATACTGCAACAATGATCACTAACTGTTTGAATTATTATGAACAGAACAGTGATAAGTATGAAGTTGTAAGTACGGGTGTATATTGGCTGCAGGGTGAATCTGACATCAATATGAATCCAGTTCTGTATACAGAACGATTCATGGCGATGTGGAATACATTAAAAACAGCAGGTGCAGATTATCTAGCGTTTTTGCGTGTGCGCAAAAGTACAAATACACAAGGTGTTGGGCATGAAGATTTAGGTCATCATGCAGCTCTGTCTGCTCAGATTGCAATGGCAAATCAGTATGTGGATATGTTTATGGCAACTGATTTGACTGAAAACTGGACAGGTACAGCTGAGAAGACTCATTCTGTTGATTTGCGTAATTATATTACATTGATGCAGCTGTATGGTGCTGATGGACAATACACAGATACTTATGGAAACAATGCAACTGTTTCAAATGGAATTTTAACAACAACAATGAAGACACTGTATGGCTCAAATAATCAGTGTCATTATGGGAAATTTGGATATGGTCTGATTGGTGCTGATGCAGCATACAATATGACTTCATCTTTAAGTACATTAAAGTGGTCAATTGTTCAGACAGACACATCAGGCAAAGCTGAAAGAAAAGTAATTTCTGAAGCTGGTGATGTTAATGTAATTGATATTACAGAAATGAGTGATCATTTATCATTCCGTGCATCTTGTGGAAGTGCTGCAGGTACACTCTCAATCAAGGTTACAAGTGATGGGAAAGACATTACAAATTCAGAAGGAATCATCATCAAAGAAGGTTCTTATTATGGAGCTGTAAATGTTGAAGCATTAAAGAAATATACAGATGTATCTATTACAGTGACTTATACTCTTTTAAATGGAAAAGCAGGATCTGTTGATTATTGCATTGAATACAATGTGATGACCATGCAATATGATGATCATCTGGATATGACAGGCAAGACTGTTCAGATTATTGATGCAGGAACA
>JAFYOL010000028.1 GCA_017560205.1 Erysipelotrichaceae bacterium
AGATCTGCATAGTTTGTCGTAAACTGTGACAACAGAATTGCAGAAGGCACATTGGAAATAAACTGACACGACAATACGCTGAACAGCAAAGTGTTCATTTCCATCAGAGAAGACAGAATGTTTTTCACCGCATCAATACGAGCCATATTCCCAGAAAAGATAAAGAAGAACACAAACGTCAGAAGCAATGGATAATCCACATTCTTCAGTGCTTTTCTTTCCACAAACATCAACACAAATGGAATGATGATCAATCCCAGCTGATAAGGAATACCACGGAAGACAATCGCAATCGACAACGCAAACAATGCCAGATACAGAATGGTCTTTCCTTTAGGAAGATCAATCTTTTCTTCACTGACTTCAAGCTCTTCCTTTTTCACAAACACCAGACAGCATACCGTAATCAATGCAATCGCTACGATAAATGGTGGCGCCATGATTTTCATGAATTCCAGATTATCAATTTCAAACTTGGTGTACAGATACAGGTTCTGTGGATTACCGAATGGTGTCAGCATTCCACCCAGATTAGCCGCAATGTTCTGCATGATGAATGTGAATGCCATATATTTTTCTTTTCCTGTTGAAGAAAGCACAAGGTATCCCAAAGGCAGAAATGTCAGCAGCGCCATATCGTTTGCGATCAACATGGAACCTACAAACGTAATGTAAACCAGCGCCAGTACACTCATGCGTGCATTTTTGAAACACTGAACAATTTTCGCCGCCAACAGATAAAAGAAACGAACTTCTTTCAGTGCACATACAACAGCCAGTACACAGAACAGACATGAAAGTGTTTTGAAATCAAAATAACCAACATACTGTGCATCCACCGGCACAATCAGACTTGTCACTAATGCAGCCATCATCGCAATGGACATGACTGTATTTTTCTTTAAAAAACAAAAGATTTCCTGCATCAGGTATCTTACATCATACATTGCCTGTAAAGCACCAATCTGTATGAAACGCCCCTCAGCATCAACTATATATGAATGACGATAAATCGACATTTTTCTATCCTCCTGAAGTGCGATGTTTTTTTCGCACAGTTATGGATTATAGCACGTCAAAATGTTCACTTCAATCGGTTTTTCACAAATTTTCATAAGAAAAGGAGATTGCTCTCCTTAGTTGATTTCACCAATTTTCATACCATAACGTACGACTGTTTCAATATCATTTCTTGAGTTTTCAAGGATGTCTTCATCGATTTTTACAGTGTCTTTTTCAAACACCATAATTACAGTTGAACCCCCAAACATGAAGTGACCTTTTTCCTGTGCACGTTTAATCTTTTTGTCGGTTGGATGATTCACAATCTTACCTACCATCAACGCTCCAACTTCCATCATTAAATGACGTTTCAGTCTTTCATTGAAAAGCACACAATATTCACGTGTGTTTTCCTTATAAATAGGAAGCACATCATTGGCAATCGGATTAACTGTATGCAGCACACCTGGAATCTGTACTTTTTCAAGCACTTCTGCATCATCCACATAACAGTAACGATGATAATCATCTACCGTTAATCTGAAGATACACAAAGTACCACCCAGATAATGTTCAGCTTCTTTTTCATTCTTTAGTAAAGACTGAAGTGTATAAGGTGTCTGTTTAATCATGAAACGACCATCTTTTTCAACTGGCAGTACAGTCAGTTTACAGTCACTTGGACTGATCAGATGATCTGGATTCATGTCCACAGGACGTGCTTCAGGTTTGATTTTACGCATGAAGAACTCATTGTAGCTGGCATACTTCACATCTTCAAACTGACTCATGTCAATCTTGTTGTTTCTGATAAAAGATGGAATCGCTACAGTAGACAGTTTTGTCGACAAAACAGCTCCACCCAACTTAGAAATCCATGGCATCGTCAAGACTTTGACAAAACAGCGACCAATCAGATTCCCATACAACAAAGTCAGTACTTTGTCCTGAGTATCCTGAAATTCAATCAGTTGTCCATCACGAGTTTTCTGTCTCATAGATATCCTCAATCAAGTCTTCGACAATCGGACTGTTTTTATCCGATGCTTTAGGAAGACGATACTTTGTAAAGGCAAAGATAATCCCTACCGTCACAATCACAATTGCCATCAATGTCAAAATCGCTTTCAATCCTGGCTTTTTCAGTGGGAAATCCAGAATAAACAGGAATCCTACCAGCAGCAAAATACCATGAAGCAGCCACAGAAAAGCCACATCACTCATCAGAAACTGGAACCAGAACACCAGCGGAAGAATGAACGAAATGGATGTCACCGGCAAGCCGCGATATTCCTTGTTGGCGCCACCCTCACTTTTCTGACGATTTGCCTCCAACACATTAAAGTAGGCAAGACGAATCACTGCAGCCAGACAGTAGAAGAAGACAATAGCCAGACCAATAATACCTCTTACTCCCAACAGGTAGCAGATCAATGCAGGAAACACCCCAAAACAAACGACATCGCACAAAGAATCCAGCTGAATCCCAAAATTCTTTTCATCTTCTGTGCGGTTCTTTTTCGTTCTGGCAATGCGACCATCAAAGGCATCACAGATTCCTGAAAAAGCAAGGCAGCAAATTGCCAATTTATAATCACCATGAATCGCCTGTGTAATTCCAAAAATGGAAGAAGTCAAACCAATATACGTCAAAACGACCGTATAGTCATAAAACCCAATGAATTTTTTCATCATATTTTCCCCTTATTTTCCCTTAACACAAATGCAGACAGCACTGTCATCACAGCACTGATGAAGAGTTGAGTATAATAGCTGATGCCTCGAGAGATCATCATTGCGGGCAAAATGAGATGTTCTCTGAAAATAGGTTCAAAGATTTCCAGAAACAGAGTCTCACTGACACCCACACCTCCAGGAAGTGGAAGCATATCCGCAGCCACACTGATCATCGCCTGTAACCCTGTGATCACCAATATACCATGACTTGAAAGATGAAATGCCTTGTAGGTCATCCAGGCAATCAGAAACAGTGTAATTCTCTGTGCAAACGTCATCAACAACACATGAAAGAACACATGCTGATGAGTACGGAAATATTCCGCACTGCCTCGATACTGGTCAATCATACGATCCACACGGGCTCTTACCTTTTCCGGACGACGCAAAGGACGAATCTTATTCCACAGATTCAAAGCCCCTTCCGTCAAACCTTTTAATAAGTGTGGATCAAACACTACAAGAAACAGCAGCAGGATACACCCTACATTCAACCCTAGCCCCAAAAGCATATAGCCTTTGACATTTTCAAGATAAACCATCAACGATGCAGGCTGAATCAACAGAATCAATGCACCGATAATCACCAGAACCAGTTTATAGGCAATGGTCACCATCGCCAGTACAACCGTCGATACCGCTGCAGGAATCTTGTCTTTTCTCATCGCAATCACCTGCATTGGCTGACCACCAGATGCAGATGGTGTAATGCAGCTGTAAAAGAATCCAATAAACGAATACAGACAACAATGAAAGAAAGGAACCTTCACCTTCAATGTTTTCAA
>JAFYOL010000249.1 GCA_017560205.1 Erysipelotrichaceae bacterium
GAATCTGTTTGGCGATGAAGAATAGAGGGATGAACTTGTTCTATTTTATTGGGATTAAAGGAACTGGCATGGCAGCTCTTGCCTGCATGCTTCATGATTTAGGGCATGAAGTAAAAGGTTCTGATTTAGAAAAGCATTTCTTTACAGAAGATCCATTGCGTGAAAGGGGAATTGAAATTCTTCCTTTTAATGCTGAGAATATACCGGATCATGCAACTGTAATTATTGGAAATGCATTTCTGGAAGATTTTGATGAAGTTGCAGCTGCAAGAAACAATCCGACTGTAACATGCTTTAGATATCATGAGTATCTCGGTGAACTGATTAAAGGATATCGTTCTGTCTGCGTTGCCGGCTCTCATGGCAAGACAACAACGACTGGTATGATGAGCTGCATGCTGAACCAATGGATGCCTACTGGATATCTGATTGGTGATGGTACAGGGAAAATTCACAATGACAGTGAAAACCTGGTTGTTGAAGCGTGTGAATTCAGACGTCATTTCCTTGCATATCATCCTGATTATGCCATCATTACCAATGTTGAAATTGATCATGTGGATTATTTCACATCAGAAGAAGATTATTCTTCTGCATATGAGGAATTTGCGGAAAATGTCAAAGGAGCGCTCGCAGTTTTTGGTGATGATGAAAAGGCCCGTGCTTTAAATCTGAAGGATAAGAAAGTTCTTTATTATGGTGAAAATGCTGACAATGATGTTGTTGCATCAAACGTTGTGGAAACAAGCACCCAGATGAGTTTTGATGTCATCATTCAGGGAAATCTGTTTGGACATTTTGAACTTCCCTTTGTAGGTCATCATCTTTTGTGGAACTCTTTAGGAGTAATCACAATTGGTTATCTGATGGGACTTGAGGCTGCTCAGATTGAAGAGTCATTGAGTCACTTTGGCGGTACAAAGCGTCGTTTCAGTGTTGAAAAATGTGGTCAGAATATTTTTGTGGATGATTATGCTCATCATCCAACAGAAGTATCGGTTACTGTTGATACAGCTCGTAAACGTTTCCCAGATCATAAACTGGTTGCGATTTTTAAGCCGCATCGTGCTTCACGTGTGTTGTATTTTGCGCAGCAGTTTGCAGATGCTTTGAAAAAGGCAGATGTTGTCTATCTGTGTGACTTTACAAGCATTGATGATAAACAGGATGGAACAGATATTGATATTACGTATCTGTCTAATTTAATTGATGGTTCAATCATTTTACCTGAAAATGATGAAGGAGCTATGCTTCTTGCAAAAGAAGAACCATGCGTATATTTATTTATGTCCAGCAAGGATATTTATAGTCTTGCGGAAAAGGTAAAACGCTTTCAAAACTATTGAAAATATTTTCATTTCTGATAAAATAGGGACGAGGTGATTAGAATGAGTCCAGTTGTAGATGAACTGCTGTATGCATTAAGAGATTTTTCAAATCTGATTTTACCTACACTTGGTGCAATTTCATTGATTGCGCTGACAGTTTTATTTGTACGACTTGCAGGTCTTGTAAAAGAGGCTACTTTGCGTGTAAAAGAACTTCAGCCGACAATTCAAAATGTTGACAAGAGCATCGAAAAAATTCAGGCTCCACTTGATACTGCAGTCAATCTGGCACATTCTGTGGATAAAGCTCAGCAGAATGCTGAAGAAGCAATGCACCAGGCAAGTGTTTATATCAGTGAACAGCTTGACAAACTGAAGACAAATCTTCAGGCATTGAAGTCAGAAAAAGATGCTAAGAGTGAACCTGTTGTTCAGGAAGGAGAATAACCATGAACGAAAACAACCATGAAAATATGACAGTTGAAGAAACTGTAGAAGAATTGAAGAAGCAGATTCAGGAAATTACTGTAGAGTCAGATGAAATCATTTCTCAGAACGAAAAGATTCGTCCTCAGGTTGAACAGATTAAGGAAAATGCAGTTGAATTTTTAAATAAATTCATTGATACAATCAAAGGTACAACAAATGACGTGATGAACAGTGAAAATGTTCAGAAGTCAATGGCTTTTGTTTCTGAAAAGTCAAAAGCGATTGTTGAAGATACAAAGAATCGACTGAATGATTTGAAAAATAATCCTGAATTAAAACAGAAGGCAGAAGATGCAAAAGTGTTCTGCACTGAAAGTTATGAAAAAGTCGTTGAACAGCTGAAGGGAAATATTGAAAAACTTCAGGAAAATGAAGAATTCATGAATAAGTTCAATTCGATTAAAGACAAAGCAGGTGAAGTAACATCAAATGCTGCTGAATTTGTTTCGAAGCATGTTGATGAGTTTACTTCTCAACCTGAAGTGAATGAAAAAATCGAAAAGGCAAAGGATGTAACATTGGATGTTGCGGAAAAAGCAGTGGATGCGCTTAGAAAATGGCTGCGTCCCGAAAAAGACTCAGATAAACCAGAATAAGTGAAAGAGGTGTTAATATGAAGCGTGTTACAATTTATGATGTAGCTCATGAGGCAAAGGTGTCATTGGCTACGGTTTCACGAGTAATTAACGGCAGCGATGTCGTAAAAGGCAACACCCGTCAGCGAGTTGAAGAGGCGATTGAGAAACTCGGCTATAAACCAAATGCTATTGCACAGGGACTTGCGCTTTCCAAGACAACAATGATTGCACTGGTTATTCCTGAAGCTAGCTTTACGTACACAGGTCAGATTATTAATGGTCTTCTTGATGTTGCTAAGATTGATAAATACAATGTCATGCTTCATACAACAACTGAAGGTATCAATGAAATCAGTGATATCATTGAAAACATCATTAAATCACGTGTAGATGGTGTCATTATCTACAATGACCGTCTGACTGATGCTGAACTGGATCAGTTGACTCAGTACAATATTCCAATTGTTATTGTTGGTAACCGTATGGTTTCCAAGACAATCAGTTCAGTGTATGTTGATATTGAAAAAGCTGTATTTGAGCTGGTTACAAAATATCTGGAAACAGATGTTCGTGATATTGCAATCATGCAGGACAGAAAAAACAACAATCAGATTGATCTGATGATTAAGGGTGCTGAAAAGGCATTTGCGGCAAAGGGACTTGAGTTTAATAACTTCATTACAATTCCTTCTGAATTCCGTACATCTTATCAGTATCTGTCACGTTACTTCAAAGATCATCGTCATGGTCTGATTATCGCAAACCGTGATTCTCAGGCTTTAGCGATTCTGAATGCTGCAAGAGAAAATGGAATTTCAGTACCTGATGAAATGGAAGTTGTCTGTGTTATCGATACAAAATACAACTCGATGTTCCGTCCTCAGGTGTCAAGCTTTGCGATTCCTTCATATGATTTAGGCTCTGTTTCCATGCGTGTCATGACAAAGATGCTGAATCATGCTCAGGAAGGTAAGGCTATTGAGCTGAGCTATCTGTTTACTCCACGTCAGACGACAAAGTAATTGACATAATCGGGTGTGAACGATATAATCACACATGTAAAAGCGAAGAAAAGAAGAGACTGCAAAATACTTCTTTAGAGAGGCTGTGTCTGGTGCAAACAGCTGTTGTGTTGCAGAGATACACCTTGGAGCTTCTTTATGAAAAGTAAAGACGAGTCATCTGCGTTAAAGATTTGAGAGTCGAAAGACTAAATTAAGGTGGTACCACGCAAAAGCGTCCTTATTGGACGCTTTTTATTTTTACAGGAGGAAAAGAAAATGGGTATTTATGAAGAACTTGAGTGGCGTGGTCTTTTAAAAGACTGCAGCTCACCTGAACTGAGAGAAAAACTGAATGCTGGCGGTATGACATTCTACATTGGGACTGACCCAACTGGAGACTCATTGCACATTGGCCATTTCTCATCATTTCTGATCAGTAAACGTTTAAAAGATGCTGGACATCATCCAATTCTGCTGGTCGGTGGAGGAACTGGTTTGATTGGGGATCCAAAACCAGATAGTGAACGTCCAATGATCACAAAAGAAGAAGTTGATCATAACTTCAACTGCCTGAAAAATCAGGTTGAAAAACTGTTTGGTTTTGAAGTAGTCAACAACTATGACTGGTATAAGGATATCGATCTTGTGTCTTTCTTAAGAGACTATGGTAAATATTTCAACATCGGTTACATGCTGAACAAGGATATTGTACGCCGTCGTCTTGAAACAGGGATTACATATACTGAATTCTCTTATATGATTCTGCAGGCTCTGGACTTCCTTCATCTGTATGAAACAAAGAATGTTGTGATGCAGGTAGCAGGTCAGGACCAGTGGGGGAATATCACAGCTGGTATTGATTTGATTCGTCGTAAGACTGGAAAAGAAGCTTATGCATTCACTATGCCTCTTCTGACTAAGGCTGACGGTTCTAAGTTTGGCAAGACAAATGGTCATGCAGTATGGCTGGATATCAACAAGACATCTGCTTATGAAATGTATCAGTTCTTTGTGAACTCAGAAGACGCTAAGGTTATTGACTATCTGAAATTCCTTACATTCCTGAGCCAGGAACAGATTGCTGAACTGGAAGAAAAGAACAAGACTCAGCCTCATTTGAGAGAAGCACACAAAGCACTGGCAAAAGAAGTTATTTCATTCATCCATGGTGAAGATGCTTTCAACAGTGCAGTGAAGATTGCTCAGACTTTCTTTGGTGGTGATATTCGTGAATTAAGCGTTGATGAACTGAAGCAGGGTGTAAAAGACTTCCCAACTACAAAGATTGAAGATGGCACAAATCTGGTTGATGCACTGATCACTGCAAAGATCGCTTCTAGCAAGCGCGAAGCACGTGAACTGATCAATGGTAATTCCATTATGGTTAATGGTGAAAAGGTAAAAGATCCAGCATTTGAATTGAAGAAGGCAGATGCATTCAATGAAGAATTGACTGTCATTAAAAAGGGAAAGAAAAACTGGTTCGTTTTAAATTTCTAAAATGAAAAGCACTTTTAAAAAGTGCTTTTTTTTATCTCTTTGCATACATTGTACTGAGGTGATCTTTTGAAGATTGGAGTTTTTACTGCAGATGAACGTATGATTCATCTGTGTGATTTACTTAAAAAAGAAGCAGAAATCATCATAATTGATGAAAATGATTCAATAAATGAACTGAATCGAACTGCAGAATTGATCGATGTACTGGTTTTTCCTGCATGGGGAATTGATGATACAGGTTTTGTCAGAATGAAACAAAGGGGAATCTATGTTTTAGATATGCTGAGTCATCTGAAAAACCGCTGTGTCATCTTTTGTGGACAGGAAAGCACTTTACTGAACGAACTATCACAGAATACACATTACTGGTTAAAAGATGAAGAGGTGGTCCTGGCCAATGCTGAACTAACAGCTCAGGGGGTATTGGGGCATCTGCTTCTGCATTCAAACAAGGCAATACATCAGATGAAAGTTGATCTTATTGGTACAGGTCGTTGTGCAAAGGCCTGTGCAGAGTACTTTGAATCTTTGAATATCATGTATCGAATGATTACCAGAAAATCAATGAATCAATCGGGATATCTTCATCTTGATTCATGGAAAACTAAAAACCCAAATGACATTATTGTGAATACAGCACCTGCATGTTTAGTGGGGCAAAGAGTGATGGAGCATTGGAAAAGCAGAAAGCTTGTCATTGATATTGCCAGTGAATTTCCATTTGTTGATCAGACATGCAGAAAACATCCATATTTGAATCTTGTGCAATTAAAGGGTATACCTGCTCAAATAGCGCCTTTGTCTGCAGCTGAAATTATAGCCAATTACATCATGAGGGAGTTGAAACGATGAAAATCCTATGGGGAATCTGTGGATCATTCTGCAATCATCAGGCAATCCTGAATCTGCTGGAAACCAGTGAGGCAATGAAACAATTGGATATTCAATTTGTGATCAGTGAAAACTGTGCTGAATGTGATACTCGGTTTATGGAAAGTACACAGCTGATACAACGTCTTGAAAAAATCAGTGGCAAGAAAGTCTTTACTTCGATTGTACAAGCTGAAACAGTAGGTCCATATGCGGATTATGAAGTGTTTATCATTGCCCCTTGTACGGCATCAACATTAAGTCATCTGGCAAATGGATGTTACGATCATAGTGTCGCCCTATGTGCTAAAGCGATGCTTCGCAATCAGAAACCTGTAGTTCTGGCTATTGCATCAAATGATATTCTGTCTGCTTAGTCTATCAATTTATTTACATTGCTGCAGCGTAAATTGATTTATGTTGTTCCATTTTATCAGGATGATGTCTACTCTAAACCAAACAGTTGTGTCTCTGAATTTTCATTGATTTATGAAACGGTTCTGAATGCACTGAAAGGAAAACAGATTCAGCCTTTGTTGTATCAAAGAGGTGTATCCAATGCGTAAAAAGAAAATATTTGTGGCAATGGTCACTCCATTTGATGAAC
>JAFYOL010000250.1 GCA_017560205.1 Erysipelotrichaceae bacterium
GGTACTGGACATGATACAGTAACGCTGAAACAGATCCGCCAGATTCCTGGAGTAACAGGAGTTATCACAACATTGTATGATACAAAACCAGGAGAAGTATGGAAGCCAGAGGCAATCCGTGCTTTGAAGGCAGAAGTCGAAGCAGCAGGACTGAGACTGTCAGGGATTGAAAGTGTAAACGTACACGATGCAATCAAAACTGGAGCACCAGAAAGAGATCAGTACATCGCAAACTATATCGAAACACTGGAAAATCTGGGTAAAGAAGATATCCACATGGTGTGCTATAACTTCATGCCAGTGTTTGACTGGACAAGAACAGAACTGGCAAGAGAAAGAGCTGATGGTTCAACTGTATTGGCTTACACTCAGGAAGCAGTTGATGCACTGGATCCAGAAAAGATGTTCGAATCAATCTCAGGAGATATGAACGGAACAGTAATGCCAGGATGGGAACCAGACAGAATGGCAAGAGTAAAAGAACTGTTTGAAATGTACAAGGAAATCGATGATGAAAAGCTGTTCGAAAACCTGGTATACTTCCTGGAAAAGATCATGCCAGTGTGTGACAAGTATGATATCAACATGGCAATCCATCCAGATGATCCAGCATGGAGCGTATTCGGACTGCCAAGAATCATCATCAACAAGGAAAACATCTGCCGTTTGATGAAAGCAGTAGACAACAAGCACAATGGTGTAACCTTCTGTTCAGGATCATATGGAACAAATCTGAACAATGATCTGCCAGAAATGATTCGTGCACTGGAAGGAAGAATTCATTTTGCACATGTACGCAACCTGTACTTCCATTCTCCAACAAACTTTGAAGAAAGTGCACACTTGTCAAGTGATGGAACATTTGACATGTATGAAATCATGAGAGCGCTGTATGAAACAGGATTCACAGGGCCAATCAGACCAGACCATGGACGAATGATCTGGGGAGAAGTGGCAATGCCAGGATATGGTCTGTATGACAGAGCACTGGGTGCAACTTATTTGAATGGTCTTTGGGAAGCTATCGACAAGTCTCATACTAGATAAGGAGAACATTTATGGAATTAACAACAAAAGGATTATTGAATCGTGCTGACTGGCAGGCAAAAGGGTACAATCTGCCAGAATTTGATCGTGAAGCTGTAACTGCAGCGACAAAAGAAAACCCATACTGGATTCATTTTGGACCAGGGAATCTGTTCCGTGCATTCCAGGCAAATGTGGCTCAGACACTTTTGAACAAGGGTGAACTGGATCGTGGTATTGTCGTAGCTGAAGGCTTTGACTATGAAATCGTAGAAAAAATGAATCGCCCACATGATGATCTGCACATTGCAGTGACATTAAAGGCTGATGGTACAATTGATAAGACAGTTGTAGGTTCTGTTGTAGAATCATGCATTCTGGATTCCAACAATGAACCTGAATATGCTCGTCTGAAAGAAATCTTTGCGAAGGATTCTCTGCAGATGGCATCCTTCACAATTACAGAAAAAGGATACTCTTTGACAAATGCAAAGGGTGAAATCGTACCTGTAATTGCAGCTGACTTTGAAGCAGGACCTGTTAAACCAAACTCATATCTGGGTAAGGTTGTCTCTCTGCTTTATACTCGTTATCTTTCAGGTGCTAAGCCAATTGCGCTGGTTTCTATGGATAACTGCTCACACAATGGTGATAAAGTGTATGCAGCAGTCAGCGCATTTGCGACAAAATGGGTTGAAAATGGTCTGGCAGAAGCTGGATTTGTAGATTATATCAATGACAGAAACAAAGTTTCTTATCCTTGGTCAATGATTGATAAGATCACTCCTCGTCCTGATGCAAGCGTTGTTGAAATGCTTTCAGGTGATGATGTGGATCTGGAACCTGTTATTACATCCATGAAGTCTTATGTAGCTCCATTTGTTAATGCTGAAGAAACAGAATATCTGGTGATCGAAGACTGGTTCCCTAATGGTCGTCCTGCACTGGAAAAGGGCGGACTGATGTTTACTGATAGAGAAACAGTAGACAAAGTAGAACGTATGAAAGTCTGCACATGTCTGAACCCTCTGCATACTTGTCTTGCAATCTATGGATGCATTTTAGGTTATGAAAGCATCTATAAGGAAATGGCTGATCCACAGCTGAAGAAACTGGTTGAAGTTGTCGGTTATACTGAAGGTCTGCCTGTAGTGGTTGATCCAGGTGTACTGAATCCAAAAGAATTCATCGATACAGTGTTGAATGTACGTATCCCTAACCCATTTATGCCAGATACTCCTCAGCGTATCGCAACAGATACATCACAGAAACTGGCTATCCGTTTTGGCGAAACAATCAAGAATTACATTGCGTCTGAAACTCTGGATGTCAATGATCTGAAACTGATTCCACTGGTACAGGCTGGATGGCTGCGTTATCTGATGGGACTGGATGACAATGGCAATGAATTCGTGCTGTCACCAGATCCATTGCTGGAAGAAGTTCGTCCAGTGGTAGCTGATGTGAAACTGGGTGTTCCATTCAATGCAATGGAAGTTGTAGGACCAGTTCTGCATAACACAAAGATCTGGGGTCTGGATCTGCATGAAGCAGGCCTTGCAGAAAAAGTCTGCATGTATTTTGAAGAACTGTGCGCAGGTACTGGTGCAGTTCGTGCAACATTGAAGAAATACGTAGGCGAATAAGTTATCATTTGGAGGATAGCTTATGAGACACGTTGTTAAAATTGATAAAAACTGGTATTTTACAGGTTTTGATGGAGCTCGCACTTCGGTGCAGCTCCCTCATACCTGGAATGCAAAAGATGGTCAGGATGGCGGCAACGATTATAAGCGTGGTACATGCGTGTACGATGTTGAAGTAGCATGTCCTGAATACAAAGAAAATGAACGTGTGTATCTGCAGTTTCATGGGGTCAACTCTTCTGCAGAAGTGATTCTTAATGATACCGTTGTGTGTACACATGATGGTGGTTATTCAACATTCAGATGTGATGTGACAGATGTGCTGAAGGAAACAAATGCATTGACTGTCAAAGTTGACAACAGTGTGAATGACCGCATTTATCCACAGAAAGCTGATTTTACTTTTTATGGTGGGATTTATCGTGATGTGGATTTTTTAGTTGTTTCTGATGAACATTTTGATCTGGATTATTATGGTGGAAATGGTGTTGTGTACACGACTGAAGTCAAAGGTAAAGATGCAGATGTTCATGTGCTTTCTTATGTGAATGAAAAAGCAGAAAACTGTGTTGTAAAAGTTGAACTGCTGGATTCAGAAAATCATCTGGTTGCATCATCTGAAGGCAAGGATGTGACATTGCATATTGAAAATGTACATCTTTGGGATGGTCTTGAAGACCCTTATCTGTATCAGCTGAAAGCGACACTCTTAAAAGAAGGTACAGTTGTAGATGAAGTTTCTCTGCAGTGTGGTGTGCGTACTTTCTATTTCTCACCAGAGGATGGCTTCCATCTCAATGGCAGAAGCTATCCATTGCATGGTGTATCACGTCATCAGGACTTTAAGGGAATTGGTAATGCCATTTCCAAAGAAAACCATGATCTGGATATGGAACTGATCAAGGAAGTAGGAGCTAATACAATTCGTCTGGCTCATTATCAGCATGATCAGTATTATTATGATCTGTGTGACAGAGAAGGTATGATTGTGTGGGCTGAAATTCCTTATATTTCAGAACATCTGGCTCATGGAAACGAGAACACAATTTCTCAGATGAAAGAGCTGATTGTACAGAATCATCATCATCCATCGATTGTGACATGGGGTGTATCCAATGAAATTACAATTTCAGGTGCACGTTATAGAAAACAGATGCTGGAAAATCATCATGTGCTGAATGATTTAGTGCATGAAATGGATCCTACACGTCCAACAACATTGGCATGTTATGCGATGTGTCATCCATTCCATCCAGTTTCTAAAATTACTGATCTGGTAGGATGGAATCTGTATCTTGGATGGTATGTGCCTGGTTTATTCCTGAATGATCTTTGGATTTCGTTCTATCACTGGATGTATCCAAAACGTTGTTTGTGCTATTCAGAATATGGTGCAGAAGGTATGCCGAATCTGCATTCAAGAAAGCCTAAACGTGGTGATAATTCAGAAGAATATCATTCAAAATATCATGAGTTCATGCTGGAATGTTTCAAGCGTCATCCATATATGTGGGCGCATTATTACTGGAACATGTTTGATTTTGCAGCTGATGCAAGAAATCAGGGAGGAGAACCTGGTATGAACCATAAGGGACTGATTTCTTTTGACCGTAAGACAAAGAAAGATGCATTCTATCTTTATAAAGCTTACTGGAACAAGAAGGAAGAGTTTGTGTATCTGGCAGGTAAACGCTATGAAAAGCGTTCAGAAGCACAGCCAACAATTACTGTTTATTCCAATCTGAATGAAGTCTCTCTTTATAACAATGGCAAACTGATTGGTACACAGAAGGGTGAACATGTGTTCAAGTTCAAGGTCACTCTTGAAGCTGAAAACCACCTGGTCGCTAAAGCGGGAACTTACAGTGATGAAGGTGTCATCTATAAGGTGGACAAGGAACCATCTGAATATCGTCTTGCCAAGGGCGACAGCTCCAACTGGATGTAACATAGCAAAGAAGGTTGATTATGAGCGAAAACAAGACAAATACCTCTGTTAATAGAGCGAAAATGTACCAGCTGGTGCTCTTTCCATTCAACAATGGTGCGACAAATGTATATTACATTCTGACGCTGAATTTCATTGCTTACTATGGAAATGGTGTACTGGGGCTGGCGTTGATGTTTGCGACAACTATGGTTACCGCGATGCGTTTCTTTGATGCATTGACTGACCCGATTATTGGAGCACTCATTGACAAAACGACAACAAAGTGGGGGAAATTCAGACCATTTATGGTTCTGGGGAATGTCATTATGGCTGTTTCTGCAATCCTGCTTTATTTTGGAACACGTGTAGTATCAGCTGATATGATGTGGCTGAGATATGCATTGTTTACACTGTTTTATGCGCTGTATGTTATTGGTTATACATTCCAGACAGCATGTACTCGTTCTGGTCAGACATGTTTAACTAATGATCCAAATCAGCGTCCACTCTTTACAATTTTCAATACCATTGCATCATTGATTGGTATGGGACTGATTCAGTTTCTGGCTCCAATCCTGCAGAAAAATCTCGGTGGATACAATTCTCCAGGTTTCTTCAATGTGATGGTACCTTTGGCAATTGGTGTTTCTGCCATTTTGACTGTACTTGCGATTATTGGTATTGCGGAAAAAGACCGTCCTGAATTCTTTGGGGTTGGCAGCAAGCAGGAAAAAGTTGAAATCAAGGAATACATAGAAATCTTTAAAAACAACAAGGAACTGCAGCGTCTGATGATTGCTGGAGGAGGATGTAAACTGGCATTCTCTATTGCAACCAACATGACTGTATTGGCTATGTTGTATGGAGCGATGATGGGCAATTATGATGGTCTGTATCTTCCAATGATGATCGTTGGTTATGTCTTCTCGGTGCCATTCTTCCTGCTGACTGCACGCATGTCGCAGAAAAAAGGACAGAAAGCTTCACTGGTTACATTTACAACACTGGCTTTGGTGATGTATGTGGGTGTTCTGGTTTTATTGTTGATGTGGAACCCAGAAAATCCTGCTACGCATTTATCGATTATGGCAGATGGCAAACTTTCTATTAATCTGTTTACCATCCTGTTTGTCCTGCTATTTGGTCTGGGCTATGGTGCTTACTATTCAACAGCTGATATGCCGATTCCAATGGTTGCAGACTGTTCTGACTATGAAACTTATCGTTCAGGGAAATATGTACCTGGTATCATGGGAACCTTGTTTTCACTGGTAGATAAGCTGGTTAGTTCTTTAGGTTCAACGATTGTAGGTGCAGCACTGGCTATGATTGGTATTTCAACATTGCCGGATGCAGCGACTCCATATTCATCAGGTATGAACATGGTGGTTATCGTGCTGTTCTGTGTTGTGCCTATGATTGCATGGGTTGCAACGCTTTGGGCGATGAAAGGCTATCAGCTGACTGGTCCAAAGATGAAGGAAATTCAGGCGGTCAATGCACAGCGCAAGGATGCCATTTCCAACGGTATGAGCCTTGAAGAGGCAATGGAAACTTATAAATAATTTAGTAACAACATGGACATAGTCCATGAATCCAGAACAGATGAATTCCATCTGAATCTGTTCTGATTCTCTGAAATCAATATTTAGAGGAAGAAAAGGAAGAAAGAAGGGGTTATTGATGGATAAGAAAATGCTCAAGAAAGAACGTAAAGCTCAGAAAAAAGCGTTCAAGAAAGCTAGAGCAAAATACATTCAGCCATGGAAGGCATTAACAATCATTTCTATGGTCGTTGCATTGGTGGCTACACCATTGTCCATTGTTGCAGGAATGTTTGACAACATTCTGGTACTGTTCTTAGGTGGAACATTCTGGGAAGTTCAGAATGAAGATCCAAATGCTCAGTACTTTACACCAGAATATAAGACTGATGAAGAAAGAATTGCAGCGGGTGCAGCTCTGGGATATCAGATGGAAGCTGAAGGTGCAGCTCTGTTGATGAATGATAATGATGCTCTGCCGCTGACTGCTGGTTCTAAAGTATCTTTGTTCTCATTCTCATCTGTTGATCCAGTTTTTGGTGGTACAGGTTCAGGGAACGTAGATGCTTCTAAAGCATTGAATCTGAAAGATTCTTTGACAAATGCAGGAATCTCAGTAAACGAAACTCTGTGGAATTTCTACCTGTCTGAAGAAATCAGTACAAACTATGGTCGTGGCGGTGCTTCAGGTGGTCAGGTACAGGATAGCGCTGGATACAGTGATATGATGGCCCCTGGTGATGATATTAATGAAGTTCCTTGGTCAGAATATACTGATGAAGTTTTGAACTCTGTAAAAGAATATGGTGATGCAGCGATCGTTGTCTTCTCACGTATTGGTGGAGAAGGTGCAGACTGCGAATTCCAGACTTCAAACTATCTGGCACTGGAACCAAAAGAAAGAGAAATGCTCTCTGAACTGAAGGCTCTGAAAGATGCTGGAACAATCAAGAAGATTATCGTTCTGATCAATACATCCAATGCACTGCAGCTGGATTTCCTGAAAGGAAACGAATATGATATTGACTCTGTCATGTGGATTGGTGGCGTTGGTGGCTACGGTCTTGAAGCAGTAGCAGACATTCTGGCAGGTCATGTAAATCCATCTGGTAGCCTGGCTGATACATATCTGTTTGATAACTATGCTTCAGCAGCAATGCAGAACTTTGTCCCAACAATCTATGAAGGTTGGGAAGGCAAGATTCCTTCAAGCGCTAAATCTTATATGATTTATCAGGAAGGTATTTATGTAGGGCATAAGTATTTTGAAACACGTTATGAAGACTATGTAATGGGTACTGGCAATGCTGGTAACTACAAGTATGATGATGCAGTAGCATTCCCATTTGGTTATGGTCTGAGCTACACTACATTTGAATACAGCAACATGACTTCTACTTACAATGCAGCAACAGATGCATTTGAAGTTAAAGTAACTGTAACAAACACTGGTGATGTTGCAGGTAAGGAAACTGTACAGATTTATCTGAATTCTCCATACACTCAGTATGACATTGACAATCAGGTAGAAAAGGCATCTGCTTCTCTGGTTGGTTTTGCGAAGACTGATATTCTGAAACCAGGTGCAAGCGAAACTTTGACAATCATGGTTGAACGCAAAGAATTTGCATCATTTGATACATATGGTTATGGTACATACATTCTGGATGCAGGTAACTACTATCTGACTGCAGCAACAGATGCTCATAACGCTGTAAACAACTTCCTGGCTGCAAAGGGATACACTCCTGAAAATACAAACGGTAAGATGGATACAGCAGGTGATGCAAATCTGGTAACTGTTTGGAACAATCCTACAATGGATGCTAAGACATACTCTGTAACTGATGACGGTGATAAAATCACTAACCAGCTGTCTATCGCTGACCCTAACCTGAATGAAGGTGTTGAAGAATCAGTAACATGGCTGTCAAGAAGTGACTGGGAAGGTACATTCCCAACTGAAATCGTGAAGTTCACGCTGACTGATGCACTGGTAGAAGCTCTGCAGGAAATTCTGTACAATCCAGAAGACCACCAGGGTGTTGAAATGCCTACATTAGGTGCTGACAATGGCATGAAACTGGTTGACATGATTGGCAAGGATTATAACGATCCAGCTTGGAATGATCTGCTGGATCAGCTGACTTACGATGAAATGGTAACTCTGATTGCAGACAGCTTCCACTGGACAATGCCAGTAGAATCTGTACAGGCTCCAGGTTCACGTGATGAAAACGGTCCTCAGGGTCTGACTGTAACACTGTTTGGTGCAGGTCTGGCTGTTGATGAAACAACTGCATTGACATCAGAAGATGTTATGGCTGCTACATTCAACAAAGAACTCGTTTATGAAATCGGTAAAGTTATTGGTGAAGACTGTCTGGCTGCTGAAGTAGCAATTCTTTATGGTCCAGGTGCAAACATTCATCGTACTGCATACAGTGGACGTAACTTCGAATATTACTCAGAAGATGCCTTCCTGTCTTACGAAATCGGTAAGCATGAAGTTATGGGTATCGAAGAAAAGGGTGTTCATGTAGTTATGAAACACTTTGCGCTGAATGACTGTGAACAGGATCGTCTGGGACAGGCTGCTTGGCTGACTGAACAGGCTGCACGTGAAATCTACTTGAAGGCATTCCAGGGAGCTCTTGAAGATGAAGTAGGTAACGGTGTTATGTTCGCATACACTCGTTGGGGTACTCAGTGGTCAGGATCTGTTGCAGGCTTGAATCACATCATGCGTACAGAATGGAACAACAATGGTCTGAACATCACAGATAACGTTTTGACTGCATATGTCAACTCGCTGGATGGTATCTTCGGTGCAATGTCAACATGCGACTCTATGTTGGCTTACATGCCTATCGGTAACCTGCAGGGATTTGAAGATGATGCAGCAGTTGTAGCAGCGATGAAAGAAGCTTGCCACCACAACCTGTATGCTCTGGCAAATTCAAATGCAATGAATGGAATCGGTCCTGATTCAGTCATCAAGGCAACAACTCCATCTTCTGTACAGCTGATCTGCAATGTGCGTAACGTTTCATTGGCGCTGCTTGCAGTATTTGGTGCACTGTGGTTTGTAAGAAACAGAAAGTTTGCGAAAACTGAAGCTTACTCAACGTACAAAACATTCAAAGCTAATCTGAAAGCTAAGAAATAACAGCTAAGGCATCCGTAATGGATGCCTTTCTTTCGTTGAAATAAATGTGCTTTTCTGTTATATTGAATGCATAAATCTAGAGGTAATTATATGAGATTATTGAGTGTAGGTATTCCATGTTATAACTCAATGGCTTACATGGATAAGGCGATTGATTCTGTACTGGTATGCAGAGACGACGTTGAAATTATTATTGTGAATGATGGATCTAAAGACGAAACTGACCGTATTGGAAAAGAATATGCTGAAAAATATCCAGATTGTGTCAAATATGTTTATCAGGAAAATGGGGGGCATGGCCAGGCAGTAAATACAGGTCTTGCCAATGCAACAGGACGATATTATAAAGTGCTGGATTCTGATGACTGGTTTGATGCAGAGTCGTTGAAAAAAGTAATTGCTCAGTTGAAGGAATTTGAAGTTTCTAACACTGAACTGGATATGTTGATCGTGAATTATGTCTATGATAAACCATCAGAAAATAAACAGGTTCCAATTCACTATGCGAATGTACTTCCGCAAAATCGTATTTTTACTTGGGATGAAGTTGGCAATTTCCAGCCTCAGCAGAATATACTGATGCATTCAGTTATTTACAGAACGCAGATGCTTAGAGACTGCAGACTGGTACTTCCAAAACATACATTCTATGTGGATAATCTATTCGTGTATCAGCCGCTTCCATCAATTAAAAGTATGTATTATCTGAATGTGGATTTGTATCACTACTTTATTGGAAGAGTGGATCAGTCTGTAAATGAAAAAGTCATGATTGGTCGTATTGATCAGCAGCTGAGAGTAAATCGTTTGATGGCAGAATGCTGTGATATTACAACATTGAAAAGTGAAAAGCTTAAAAAATACATGGTTCACTATGTAACAATGATTTCGGCAGTATCAACTGTACTTGCACTGAAATCAGGTACGCCAGAAAATCTTCAGAAGAAAGATGACTTATGGAAATATCTGAAAGAAGAACATCCTGCTTTGTACAAAGAGATGAAAAAAACATTTATTGGTCGATTTGTAGAGATGGACAGTGTAATCGGAAGAAGACTTATCTTGACAGTTTATGCTGTTTCTCAGAGAGTTTTTGGATTTAATTAAAGGTAAAATCTATCCTGATGGATAGATTTTCTTTTTATATCTATATAATTTCAATAGATATGTACATAAATAAGAAATAAAATAGAAGAGTTCAGATTAAAATAGAAAAAAACAAAAACTTTTTGAAAAAAACTGTTGACACAAATAAGGTGGAGTGATAATATATACGAGCACACGCCGAAAGGCGATGGGCAAGAAGAAAATCGATCTTTGAAAACTAAATAGAATTACAAGAAAAAACACAA
>JAFYOL010000251.1 GCA_017560205.1 Erysipelotrichaceae bacterium
ACTTAATGAGTAGATTTTCTCAATGTCATTCAGCTTGTCTTAACTTAATGACATTGGAAAAAATTCTCGTCTTTTTTTCTTATAACTTTGCGATCACAAAATACTTTTCTCCCGGTGAATTCTGATCCTGATCAAAATCAACCAGAACTTCTGTTTCAAAGCCTTCTGCATGAAGCATAGACAGAATATCATTCAGATTAAAAACACGCTGTACGTGGAATTCCTGAAGCATCAGACCATCTTTCCAGAAGGCAAAATGATGATGAATCTGATCGTCATGGGTCATAATCGTCCACTGATATGGAACATCGTCAATCAGACCTTCCTCAATGAATTCTTCACTGAATTCTTCCAGGCGATCTGGTGTATGCATATCAAAAATCAGAACACCCTTTTCATTCAGATCAAATGAAGTCATATCCAGAGGCATAAAACGAAGCGTTTCAGCTCCATTTTTAGCTTTCGCCTTATTCAGCATATCCTCAGACAAATCCGTCGCCATAAGCTTATAACCACGTCTTGCAAGCTCACAGGAAATCTCAGCACTTCCGCATGCCAGCTCCAGAATGGAACATCCAGGACGATTTAAAACATCTTCTGTCAAATCAGCCCAGCGAAGTGTTGCCTCCTCATCTTTGACAAGATCATCATAATATTCCGCAAGATCATGATAAATCATACATTCACCTCAACACGTGGAAGATCATTCCACAATCTCTCTAAACAGACCATATCTCTTTCTTCTGAAACAAAGACATGAACCACTACATCAAAACAATCCAGCAAAATCCATCGACTTAAAGCATTCCCTTCTTTTGCACGAATTGAATAACCATGTTTTTCAACTTCTTCTTCAACATACATCAAAATTGCATGCGCCAGTCTCTGATTGGAAACAGAAGCAATCACACAATAATCAAAAAGCGGACTGACACCTGTAAAATCAAGCACTTCAAGATCATATCCATGATGCTTGTCCAGTGTATCAACAATCACACTCAAAAGTTCACTCATCACGTGCCGCCTTTCTTTTTTTATAGTTTTCCTGAATCAATCTCATCGATGCATCAAGATCAACCTTAGCCAATTCAATCTCTTCAGTTATATCATGATGACGTTTTGGATTGGACTTATCTGCAACATAAATAATCTTATCCAGTACTTTTCTGCCATCACCCAACACATGATGATAAACAGCCGAAAGAATCTCATCATCATAGATTCCCATTTCTTTCAGTTTTCTATACCCTAACCAGCCATGCCATACAGGCTCAGCATAACTCATCAAAGAAGGAAAACAGATTTCCATGCAGCGTTTCATTTCTGCCTTATCCATTTCTTTACATACATCATGCATCATTGCCGCAACATATGCCTTTTTCTGATCGATATGATGATATTTCGCAAGTTCAACTGCCACTTCAGCTACAGCTACAGAATGTTCATAACGATACTGTGACACATGATGGGCACAGATCTGATCAAAATACAAACCATTATGTAAAATGATACGAATTACTGATTTAGGAAGATACTCAAAATGACCCTGACGTACCAATGTACTTGATGCAGGATGTTCAAATCCTTTAATCCAGATCAAATCATCCTTCTTATCAGCTGAACCATTTCTTTCAAACACAAGAAAATGAATCAAAGACTTAAGCTCCTCAATATCTTTCCATTGATGAAGCTGTTCCGCCTGATCCTCACCAATAATCCATGAAAATTCAGTCTCAGGATAAATCTTCTTTAAAACCTTGACTGTATTGATTGTATAGGATGGATAAGGAAGTTCATTTTCAAGCGTACACAATTTCATTTTACGGTATGGTGCAGTTGCGGCTTTGACCATTTCAGCACGCACATCAAAATCACTGACACTTCTTTCTTTCAGCGGGTTTTTTGCCGCAGGCATAAACCACACTTCATCTGCCAGTTTCTTTTTCAATACAGTTTTTGCCATCATCAGGTGCCCCTGATGAATCGGATCAAAGCTGCCGCCCAATACAGCTACTCTCATGGAAGTACAATAACCTTTTTCTTGCTTGGACGATACAGCAGAATAACACGTCCTACAATCTGAACGATTTCTGAACGAGTATGTCCTGCAATATCCAGAGCCACTTCACGCACTGGCTGAGGGCAGGTTTTCAGAACACTGACTTTCAAAAGCTCATGAGCTTCCAGTGAATCTGAAATTGTTGAATATAGGTTGTATGTACAACCTTCTTTTCCTACCTGAAACAGCGCTCTTTCTGTATTTGCCATTGAGCGCAGAAAACTTTTCTGTTTACCTGTCAACATTTAAATCATCGCCTTTCTATCTGCGATATGAGTCATTTTAGGTGCCCATACCGATACTTTTTTTACATTGCCGCTGATGCAGACCCATCCAAGACCCGCAATAGCAACATCCATTTTCTTCCCTTTCATTGCGAAAGTTCTTTTTTTCATATGTCCAAAATCACTTTGAACAGTTGGTTTCAATAAACCACCCTGATGACGTTTCCACAATTCATCTGCATTCTTCAATGCTCCACGATGAATATTCAACTCATTGCTGCAATAGAAGACAACAGAAGCCTGTTTTTCGCACTCCACATCAACACGGCACAAACCACCAAGGGCAAAACTCTGATCTTCATAAATTTGATAGACACTTGGACGAATCGGTTTCTGAGGCACAATGTGCTTCAAATCCTTTTCATCCGCCTCAATCAACAAGCTTCCCTCATTCTTAAGACCTGGTGCATCATAAATCATGAAATCTTCAAACTGCAATGCATTCAATTCAAGTGTCGTTCCAGGATATCTTGAAACGGTTAAGATATTCTGACCAAACAATGAATTAATCAACGTCGATTTACCTGCATTGGCCTTACCCATAATAATGACATCTTTTCCTTTACGGCATGATCTGATCATGCCAAGAATCTGTTCTGCCTGCTGATACTGTTCAAGACCTGTAGTCACAAGACCAACACAGCGAACACCCTCTTCTTTTAAACGACTCTTTAAGAAACGTTCAAACTTGTCCTGAGCCAATGTTGTCGGAAGCAGATCTCGTTTTGTCGCTACAATCATTACATCCTGACCATAGAAATGACGATTCAGATTGTTCAACAAAGAAGATTCAAAGTCGAAACAATCCACCACCCAGACAATCAAGGCATTCATAGCAGATACCTGCTTCATCAGTTTTTCTTCATCCACACCCTGCACTTTAGAGAGTGAATGAGCACCATAATGAGTCAATCGGAAACATCTTTGGCAATAGTCTGCCTCTTTTTTAGGAGAGTAGCCCAGCAGCTGAGGATCATCAAACTGCATCAAGGTTCCACAACCCTTACAATATTTCTCCATAATATTCTCCTTTTATCAATTTCCCTTGTTTTTCAAACACAAAATAAATCATATTTTCTACAATTCGAGTAATTTTTGTATAAATAATATCTTTTGTATACAAAGGAGATGTCAGCACTGTATAAATATGCATTCTCTTTCCAC
>JAFYOL010000252.1 GCA_017560205.1 Erysipelotrichaceae bacterium
ACAGATGATGGATTGATTATGTCTTATTTGTGTTATTCTGATTTGACAGTCAAGAATGAGTATTATCGTCTGACAAAAGATAAAGCTGAACTTTTGACTGATCAGGTTTATGTTGAGTATGATGCAATTGTTACTGAGAAAGGTATCTTCTATGTTGTTAGAGATGAGCAGGATCCTACTGTAAGAAGACAAGAGCGAAATGAGGAGTATGATCCATATCTGAATGTCTATTTTGCAGACTACGCGGGTAATCTGCAGCATCTTTTCCGTCTGGAAGGAACAGATGCTACTCTGCATTATTCTGAAAAGCTGAAATCCTTGCTGATTTATGAATCAGACTGGCAGACAGAAGAAAACCGTACATATCAATTTGATTTAAAGAAATTGCAGTTAAAAGAAATCAAGTAATAAACAATCACCTTTATAAAATGATTGTACAATGATAGTGAGAGGTATCTATGAAAAAGAAAATAATCTCTGTATTGCTATGCAGTGTCTTCTTGCTGGTTTCTTGTGCAAACCAGCAAGAACCTACTGCTGTAGATTACGAAAAAATCTCATCAGAATTAACAGAACTGCTGAACACAACGGAGCCTTACTCTTATTATCGTGAATGGAAAAATGCAGAAGTGGTGGTAACAGAAGATTCATTTGAAATTCTGTATCCTGGATACGCATATCCATTCGTGAAGATATTAGAGGATGACGGAAAATCAATGATTCAAATGTATTCTCAACGGACAGAAAAACTTTTCTATACAAAAGGAACTGAATCAAAATATGCCTATTTGACTATAGAAAGTTATGTTCATATGGAACAATACAACCAGATATTGGAATGCACATTGCAAGCAAATGATGGTCAGGACGTTTATCATTTCTTTTATGACAATGAACTGAACACAATTTTTGAGTATACAGATTCAATTAAAGAAGAACTGGTTTTTACAAAGAGTCTTCAAAATTCAATTCTTTCGTATTGTGAAGACTATGTATATTCCATGCACAATAAATTGAAACAGTCGAAACAAATTGTTGAATGGCTGTTAAAAGAAATAGGATATGAAACATTTGAATGGCAGGAAGATTTACCTGCCGCTAAACTGGAATATACCCTTATGGATCACTCTGATGAATATGAAGTTATGTTTGAGGACTTTGAACCAGATGAAATCTATCCACTCTATCACTGGAATGGTCAGGAAATGGCTGAAAACTTGTTTGTGGTAAAGAAAGATGGCCTATATGGTGTTGTCAATAAAGAACAACAGCTAGTTGTTCCATTCATTTCAACCAATTTGCCAAGTGCTGAGGAGTATCATGTCCATTACACACCTGCTGAGGAATATCGAGATACTTCATGGTATTATCTGCCATACTCTCACTATCAGATTTGTCAGGGAGACCATGGTACAAGTGGCTACTACTATTATCGAGTTGAAGGAACAGACCACGTCATTAAAGCCAGCTATGGACATGAAGGCCCTTATGGTCTTGTCGAATTCGAAAAAAATGAACTGAATGGACAGTTAAATGCATATGAGTTGATTGAAGTCAGTGAAGCTATTGGTGATACTGTATGGATTGAAGAAACTCGTTATCTTAAAACAGGGAAATACGGAGTTTTCTCTGAAAATGGTATTGTAACCGATGCCATCTATGATGGCGCCCTTTCAATCAACTCTGATCTTGCTGCAATGAAAAGAGGAGAATACTGGGGCTATGTGGATAAAAATGGAGATGAAGTGATTCCTTTTGAATATGAACCTATCTTGTTTGGGTATCCATATCCTGCAAGTGGCCATTATGTCATTGTGAAGAATCAGGAAGGTAAATTCGGTATTCTGAACTCCATTGGACGACAGCTTACCCCTTTCCAGTATGATTTTGCTTCACCATTCATAGGAAACAACGCAATTCTCTACTTTAAAGGTCAATGGAAATATATTCGACCTACTGCCTTCGGTGATGTATCAAACAGTTTCTCACTAAAACCAGGAACAGTTGAACATGGCGTCTATAGAAATGAATCCATCGGTCTTCAACTTAAACTTCCTGAAAATGCCTCTGTTCTCACACATCATGAAAACTTTGATTCTATCATTCTAAATCATGGTGAAATGTGTGCTGATCTCGCATTTACGGATGAGGGCGCGATGACAATTCAATTCCTCAAAATTGATGGAAGCCGCAACATGAGTGATAAAGAATTGTATTGGACAATTTTTGAAACCTATCCCCAATTATTTAATGATATGGTTACTTGGTTAGATGGCAGTGTAATGACCATTGCAGATATGACTTTTACTCACATTGATGCAACAACCAATCCAGATTCATCAATCAGTACAGATATGTATTTTAAACGTCATGGTGATCATGTCATTTTTATCGGAACCGAATATGATGAAGAAGTCACAAATCAAGGTACTGAATTGTTGAAAGCATTTGAAGCATGTTACGAAAATGAGATTGAGACAAAAGAAGGAAATCTGGTTTACTTTGGAAATCCTGAGACCAGCAATATGTTTCTTCCTGTCCCTTCTGCATCTTATGTTACCATTTCAACAATCGATAAAACGATTTCTTATGGCTATGAAGGTGGTTCCAATACAATCGGATATAACGGAATACTTACAGAGCTGGATGATCATATCTACTCAGCTTCTGGAAATTATTCGACTGGTACGAATGGAATTTTTGAAGACATGGTTAAACCTGGCGTTGATTTCTATGTTGTTCTCAAAGAAGGTCGTATGTATGCCATCTTTGAAGATTTAAGCTTTGAAGAACTAAGACACTACGAAAATGATGACTACTTTAAATTCGGAGGAACTGAATAAATTCAACTCTTGTCAATTTCCCCTTTATCCAATTCTATGCTATACTCTTTGTGGAGTGTGATACGATGCGTCTGGATAAATATTTAAAAGTTTCTCGTATTCTGAAAAGAAGAACAGTTTCCAAGGAACTTGCACTGCATGAAAGAATTCAGGTCAATGGCAAAACAGCGAAACCAAGCTGTGATGTCAAAGCTGGTGATGTGATTACGATTACATTTGGTAATCGTCAGATGAGTGTAAAAGTCATGGAGACAAGAGAATACACAAAGAAAGAAGATGCTTCCATCATGTACGAAGTACTGGAAGAAAAATTCATTGAAGAACCTTTATTCTAAGGTTCTTTTCTTTTTATCAAGTTCATAAAGTGTATCAGGAGGTACATTTATGAATGATCATCCGATTAAATTTGAGACAAACCCATATCATCGAGTCATGATGTCTGATAGAAAAAGCCTGGAACTTAGCGGTGTGAAACAGATTGACAGTTTTGATGCCAATGAATTTTTACTGGAAACATCACAAGGCTGGTGCATTATTGCAGGAAGAGAGCTGACACTGGATAAACTGGACACTGAAAAAGGAGAATTATCCATTCGTGGACTGGTGGATGCAATTGAATACCTCAACAACAAACAAGGCAAATCTTCTGAAGGTTTCTTTAAACGTCTGTTTCAATGATTCTTCTTCCTCAGCAGTTTCAGTTGCTTTTTTATCATCTGATTGCAGGCTGGCTGGCGGGTTTCAGTTATCAGTTTGAACATGCCATTAAAATACAGTTCAAGAAAAAGCTGACACGGAATCTGATTGATTTTATCTGGGTGACATGTTGTACATTGTTGTTTTATTTTGGTCTGTTTTTATTAAATGGCGGTGTAACTCAGTTTTATTGTGTACTCTTTTTCTGTCTTGGTTTTATGATCTATCTTCAGTTTTATTTTCCTCATCTTGTCTTTTTAAGTCGGCCTGTGTCAATCATCTTCACTAGATTTTCACTTGTCTTTTCCCATTTCTTCTGTATAATAAATATGCGGAAGAAAAGGAGGGCTTTGTTTGGCACCATCAAAAAAGACAAAGCGAAGAATCAAAGGGCCTGTCCTGAGAGCGATTAGTTTTGTTGTGATTGCGGTATCCTGTTTCATGATTTACGGGGTAGCTCGTGAAGTAATGAACACGATGGAACTGAAGAATCAGCTGGAAGATGTCAAACTTCGTCTGGAAACGATTCAAGCTGAAAATGAACAGCTGACTTCTCAGCAGGAAAAGCTTCAGGATCCAAACTATGTGCAGTCTTATGCACGTGGTAACTATATGCTTTCTAAAGAAGGGGAACAGATTTTCTATTTGCCTTCAGAAGGAAGTTCTGATGCAGATTCAGAATAAGGAAGCTGAAAAGCTTCCTTTTGTATTTACAGGAGGTTCTTTATGAAAACTGCATTTATTCATGGTGTAGTCAGTCCACATGATCAAAACTGTACTGCATTTGTCATTGAAGATAATAAGTTTATTTATGTAGGTGATGATGAAACTGCATTGCAGATGACAGACAACATCATTGATTTACAGGGACAATGTGTCTTGCCCGGATTCAATGACTCTCATATGCATCTATTAAATACAGGCAGTTTTCTTGCGAATCTTGACCTTACTAAAGCACATTCTGCTCAGGATATTTATGATTTAGTTAAAGAAAAAGCTAAGACATGCACTGAACAGATGTGGATCTGTGGACGTGGATTCAATCAGGATAATTTCACAGATGGATCTATGATTACTAAAACTGAACTGGATGCCATCACAGATTGTCCAGTGGCATTAGTACGCTGCTGTGGACATATGATGGTGGTGAACTCAAAAGCACTTGAATTAGCTAATATTGATGAACACACGACAATTGATGGCGGCGGCATTGACTTTGAACATGGATGGCTGAGCGAAAATGCCAATGAACGCATTAAATCAGCACAGACTTACACAACGAAACAGATTGAAGAACTGATCATCAAAGGGGCAAAGTTCTGCAACCAGTATGGCATCACATCAGTACAGAGTGATGATTTTATGACTTTAACACAGCACTACAATCAGGTACTGGATGCTTATCATCACTTAGATAAACAAGATTTGTTAACTGTACGTGTACATGAACAGTGTCAATTCCCTGATTTGAATACATTCAAAGAATTCCTGGAAGATGAACGTCGTCACTATCACACAGATACTTTGTCCATGGGACCTTTAAAGATGCTTCAGGATGGTTCTTTAGGTGCACGTACTGCAGCTTTATCAGAACCTTATCATGATGATCCTTCTACATCCGGTATGATTGTCATTCCACAGAAAACACTGGAAGATTTTCTGACGCTGGCAAAACAGCACAACATGGCTGCAGCTGTGCATGTCATTGGGGATGAAGCCTGTGAGACTGTCTTAAAGGCTTATGAAAAAATCAGTGACACAGACAATCCTTTGCGCAATGGTCTGGTTCATGTGCAGATTACCCGTGAAGATCAGTTAAAGCGCATTGCAGATTTGAAACTGCATGGCTACATTCAGTCCATCTTTGTGGACTATGATGCCCGCATTGTACAGGAACGTGTCGGTTCACTGGAAGAAACATCGTATGCCTTCAAGACACTGTCTGAAACATCCACGATCTCCAATGGTTCAGATTCACCAGTTGAATTACCTGATGTCCTGAAAGGCATTGAATGTGCAGTATCACGTACATCCATTACAGATGCTTCACGTTCACTCAACAAAAAAGAGGCCCTTTCAGTCAAAGAAGCCATCAATTCTTATACAACAGGTGGTGCATATGCTTCTTTTGAGGAACATCTCAAAGGAAAGATTGCAGTGGGCATGCTGGCAGACTTTGTCATTCTTGATCAGAATCCAATGATGGTTCCAGTTCATCAGATTCATGAAATTCAAGTAAAAGAAACTTGGATGAATGGAAAGAAAGTCTATTCAAAAGCGTAAATATACGTTATAATACAGGTACAACCACAGGTTGTATCAAAGGCTGAGGAAAAGAGTGCAGACTCTTTTTCTTTTTATGGGGGTTTTTATGAAAGTGAATAAAAGGTCCATCCTGTTTGCGTCTGTGATTCTTTTGATTACAGCACTGATTCAATGCGGTGTATATATCACTGATTATTATCATGCAGATCGTGATGCCATTGTTGCCTTTCAGCAGAATCAGACTGTGACAAAACAGGTGCTTTCTGACGATACCATTGCCTATGTACCTGATAATGCCAGACAGGGAATTATCTTCTATCCTGGTGGTAAAGTAGATACTGCAGCTTATGAACCTCTGGCATCTGCATTAAGTGAACAGAACATCGCAGTGTTCCTTGTCGAAATGCCCTTCCATCTGGCTGTATTGGACGCTGATGCTGCAGATGGCATACAAGATCAGTATCCAGATATCTCATCCTGGTATATGGCAGGTCACTCCTTAGGTGGCACAATGGCTGCTTATTATCTGGAGGAACATCATGAATCTTTTGAAGGATTGATTCTTCTGGCTTCCTATTCAACCTATGACTTGTCACAGACACAATTGAATGTACTTTCCATTGCCGGAAGTGAAGATCAGGTGCTGAGCTGGGATCAATATGAGGCAAATAAAATCAATCTTCCGGATACAATGACTGAAATCATCCTTGAAGGTGGCAATCATGCTCAATTTGGCATGTATGGACCACAATCAGGTGATGGTCAGGCACTTATCACCAATGAAGCTCAGATTGAATCAACTGTTCAATACATCCTGAAATATATAGAAAAAGAGGCTGTCAACAAATAGATTTTGAATCTATATGCAACAGCCTCTTTCTTTATCTCTAGAAAGTACTTATTTACTCTTTAATTTTGTCTTATAGAACTGTACAAACGTAAGTGTTGTGACTGTTGCAGCAGTAATATCCGCTACAGGTTCTGCCAGAAAGACACAAAAAGTAGAATCTGCGCTTATTTTTTCTTAATCAATAAACTTACAATCAATGCCACAACCGCAACACTGACCCATCCAAATCCTTGTGCATACAATGGAAGCAGATGACAGAGATTGGTTACTCCTGGCAATGGAAGACCTGCTGTTTCAAAGGCACTGATGACACTCACAATCGCTGTTGCCCCAATGACAACCGGATAAACATAAGGACTGTTTCTCCAGAACTTATCAGATAATCCAAGCAGAATCAACATGATGGATACTGGATAAATCGCATTCAGAATCGGAATGGAAACACTCAGAATCTGACTCAATCCAAGATTGCAGATCAGAAATGAGAACACCACAATCACAAATACCCATGTACGATACGATACTTTCTTCCACAGTGTTGAGAAGAACTGTGAAATTGAAGTAATCAGACCAACACAAGTTGTCAGACATGCCAGTGTGAAAATCGCAGCCAGCAGGATTGCCCCTGGATTTCCAAACAGCTGATATACGATGCATCGTAAAGTCCATGCCCCATTGTCCTGAATTGGATAGACACCTGAACTGAACATTCCCATCAATGTCAACATGACATAAACAGATGCCAGAATTGTGCCTGCCGCAATACCTGCCACAACAGTATGTTTCAATACACTCTTCTTTTCCTTTAAACCAAAAGTTGTCAATGTTGTCGCAATGACAAGTCCAAAGTTCAAGGCTGCAATGGTATCCATAGTCTGATATCCTTCAGAAAAACCAGTCAGAAACGCTCCACTTTGATACGCTGTCAATGGCTCCGCAACACTCTTTTCACCGTTGAACACAAAGGAAATAAACAGGAACACAATCAGAATCAAAAGACTTGGTGTCAGATAATTCCCAATACGCTGTACCAGTTTGCTTGGATTCAATGCCAGCCATGTCGCAACCACAAAGAACACCAATGAATACAGAATCATAAACATGGTCAGATTTGCACCCTCTGGAAGATATGGTGCTACAGCCATCTCAAATGGAACAGATGCAGCTCTTGGAATACCCAGACCAGGACCAATTGAGGCATAAATCAGAATTGTAAAAATCAGCGCAAATGTTTTCCCTGCTTTTCTTGCCAGCAGATCCAGTCCATCAAACTGAGCTACGACAACAACACCCAACACAGGCAAAATTACTGCTGTAATCAGAAAACCAATCAATGCAACAATGGATTGATTTCCTGCACTTTGTCCCAAAAACGGTGGAAAAATCAGATTTCCTGCCCCAAAAAACAAAGAGAACAACATAAAGCTGATCAGCAGCATCTCTTTTCTTTTTAACGTCATTCTTCTTATCCCCCTAAGAATTATGTTTTTATTTTACCTGAATTATATTTCAATGGAAAGTCTGAAATGAAACAACTGAAATAATTCTGCAATATTTTCATTTCATAAAACATTTTGATATAATGAATTTCAGAAATCAGGTGATACAATGAGTGAAAAGAAAATAGGACTGATCCTTGAGGGCGGTTCCATGCGCTGCATGTATACTGCAGGTGTGCTGGATACCTTCATGGAAGAAGATATTCATATCGATGGTATTATCGGTGTCTCTGCAGGTGCTTTGTTTGGATGCAACTACTTTTCTAAACAGAAAGGCAGAGTCTTGCGATATGGTACACGTTTCTGCAAAGACCCTCGAAACATGAGTTTTCTGAATTTCTTTCTGACAGGGAATCTGGTAGGTAAAAAGTTTGCCTATTATGATGTCACTTTAAAGTATGATCTGTTTGACAATGAAACCTTCATCAAAAACAATACAGGCTATTATGCAACCGTCACCAATGTAAAAACAGGAAAAGCTGAATACATTGAAATGAAAGATGTCATCAAGGATATGGAAGTACTGCGTGCTACTGCAGCCATTCCATTTGTCTCACAGCTAGTTGAACTGAACGGCAATCACTATCTGGATGGTGGTGTTGGTGACAGCATTCCTGTTGTTCAGGCAAAGAAAATGGGTTATGACAAGCTGGTTGTTGTGCTGACAAGACCACAAGGTTATCGTAAAAAGCCTTTATCGGATGCTTTGCAGAAACTGCTGAAGCTGAAATATGGCAAATACCCTGAATTTATCAAAGCGATGCTGGAACGACACATTCATTACAATATGACCATTGATCTGATTCATAAAATGGAACAGAAAGGTGAACTCTTTGTGATTCGACCTTCACAGACCATTGATGTGGGCACCATTGAACGTGATCGTGAGAAACTGAAAACTGCACATCGCTTAGGAGTCAATGACTGCAGAAAACAGCTGCAGAAACTCAAAGATTATCTTCAATCATGACGGCAACAGCCGTCATTTTTATATCCTTTTATAACGTTCTTTGATAAACTGAATGTAGAGGATTTTTATGAAGCTTATCAAACACTACAACAAAGAAATGATTCTGCTGATCTGGACACTGGCTTGGCCAACCATGCTGGAACAAGCCATGCAGACAGCCGTACAATACATCGATACAGCCATGGTGGGATCCCTTGGAACACAGGCAACGGCAGCAGTCGGAGCTACATCGACCGTCAACTGGCTGATTGGGTCTACCATTATGGCGCTGGGCATTGGGTTTTTAGCTTACATTGCCAAAGCTTTTGGTGAAGGAAACAAAGAAGCCGCAAAAGATGCCAGTGCACAGGCAGCACTGATGACACTTCTGGCAGGAAGCTTGTTGACGATTGTGATTCTATCAGTCAGTTCAAAAGTGCCAGTCTGGATGAAAGTTGACCCTGCAATTCAATCCACTGCAGCCCTTTACTTCTTTATTCTATATCTGCCTATGCTGCCGCGTACTGCCAGCATGATCTTTGGTACAATTCTTAGAGCTGCCGGTGATACAAAAACACCAATGAAAATTGGGGTTCTGGTCAATCTGATCAATGTCGTACTGAACTTTTTAATGATTTATCCAACCCGCACAGTAACAATGTTGGGTATACAGCTGCTTATTCCTGGTTTCGGATGGGGTGTATTAGGTGCAGCGATAGCCAGTGCTATTGCCTTTGTAGTCGGTGGTTTACTCATCACTATTGTGGTGTATCGTCATCCACTGGTCTCATTTAAAGGAAGATCACTGAAGCCTGACATGAAGATTCTTAAACCATGTTTCAAAGTGGCACTGCCAAACATGATGCAGCGTTTTGGTACATCCTTGGGCTATGTTGTCTTTGCATCCATGATCAATTCCATTGGTGAGGTCGCTACGGCAGCTCATACAATTGCCAATACCGTTGAATCTGCTTTCTACATTCCAGGTTATGGCATGCAGACGGCAGCGGCTACCCTGGCAGGCAATGCCTATGGGGCAAAAGATGACAAAAAGATGAAAGAATTATCGGCGATGTTTATTCCAATTGAAGTCTTTCTGATGACATGTTCCGGTGCACTTCTGTTTGTTCTGGCTCCATCTTTGATGTCGATTTTCTCAACCAGTGATGAAGTGATTCGTTTAGGGTCGACTGTATTGCGTATGGTTGCGATTTCTGAACCTTTCTATGGCTATTCCATCATTGTGGAAGGTTTCATGCAGGGTGTCGGAAAAACCAAGCTTCCATTTATCTTCAATATTATCGGCATGTGGGGGTTCCGCATTGTCGGTACCTTCATCTGCATTACCTTCTTCCATACAGGTCTGATCAGCGCATGGGCCTGCATGATCGCCCACAATCTGCTTCTGTTCGGACTGTTTGTCTGGTGTCATATCACCGGCAGATGGAATCCGCTTCATCAACGTTAAGGAGGAAACTTTATGCGTTTTGGCACAACTCAAGTCATCATCAATGCACCATTTCCAGTAAAACAATCCGGTCATATGCAGCAAGTCACAGAGCTGACTGAATATCACGATGATCTGCATGCCCGTCTGCTTTATCTTGAAGATCAGGATACCTCATGGCTTCATATCTCTATTGACTCCATTGAATTCAAACTCTACTTCCAGGAAACTCTGGAAAAAGAACTGAGAAACATCTTAAGAAATGATCTGCATGTCACAGTCAGCGGAACACATTCCCATTACTGCTGTGACCCGCTCAATGAAAAATACATTGAATTCCTGTTGAAGACCATCATTGAGGCTGCATCATCCATGGAAATCAAAGAAATGGGTGATCTGACCATCAGCTACAGCACATGTCCATTTGAAGGTGTAGGAAAAAGCCGTATCTCCCATCATGTTGCAGAATCTGTACAGGTTGATTTGTTTCAAATCAAGAAAGATGGAAAGAGTCTTGCAGATATCATCGTACACAACGTACATCCAACTGTTCTGTATGCGACAACACCATACTTCAGTGCTGAATATCCAGGATATCTGCTTCAGTGCATGAATGAAGCTGAACCTGATGTCTTCCACACATTCATGAATGGTCCTGCAGGGGATATCAGTACACGTTTTACCCGCAAATGTCAGACCTATGAATCGGTTGAACTTCTGGGCAGAAACCTCTATGAAAAAGTCATGGAAATGAAACAGGAAGAACTTCCTGAAGTTCCATTAAAACTCAGTTTTGACAGCACAATCATTCCACTTGAACATCAATTCCATCCAATTGATATGTCCAAACTCCCACAGAATCTGACAGATCGTGAACTTGAAACCATTGGATTTGGACAGATTGTGCGTCAGCAGCTCAAAGAATCGCCTGAACAGCTTGAAAAAGAAAACCTGTTCAGCTGTGTCAACTTCGGTGGACCACGCATTGTCTTTGTCCCAAATGAAATGTTCAGCTGGTACAGAACACAAGTAGATGATCGATTCTGTGCTTTGGTCTGCTACTCCAACGGACAGTCCCCTTACATTACTGCACCTGGTAAATATCTGCTGACTTATGAAACATTCACTGACACATTAACCGATGAAACAAAACAGAAACTTTGTGCAGTGCTCCACCAATATGGAAAATAATACAACAAAGCCGAGATATCATCTCGGCTTTGCTTATTTCCAAGGAAATACTACAATCCCAGCGCTTTTAAAATCCCTTTAAAGAAATGACCATTTCCAATCAGTACAATCGCTTCTGCAAGATTATCATTCATGATATTTCCTGCATTGATGACCATGGCACGAATTGGACAATCCATAGCCCCTGTTACCATCATGCGATAAGTTGGATTGGACATATCCTTTGGACCATCTACACCACGTGATACAAACCATGTGACAAATTTGGTCAACAGTCTCATAAAACCTGATGTTTCACTCATTTCAAGTACCGTATTGTCCAGTGTAAATTCACCTTTGACAGCTTCCTTGAATTCAGGGACTTTATATCCCATCAGATTTTCCCACTGTTCTCTTGCAGGTTCACCTTTTAATGTGACATACCAGTCATCTGCTGCGATGTTCACGGACTCACCTTCAACTTCAATTGTTTCACTGAGTGATCCAACTAAAATCTGATAAGTTCCCGCTTTGACTTTCCAGCCCTTATCCCAAATCTGGAAACAATCATCATTCAATGTGAACTGCACTTGTTTTGTCTCTTGCGGCTCAAGTTCAACTTTCGTGAAGCTTTTGAGTTCTTTCTTTGCGTGATAGCCTTCTGCATCATTGCCCACATACATCAGGACGGCTTCTTTTCCTTTTACAGAACCTGTGTTTGTGATGGAAACACGTACTTCATTGTGCACCACACTTAAGTCAGAATAGGCAAAAGTTGTATAAGAAAGACCATAACCAAATGGATAACGGACAGGTACATTAGCTTTGTCGTAATAACGATAGCCTACATAAATTCCTTCACGATATTCTGTGTTTTTCTTTCCGAATGTGTTCTTTGAAATCACATCATCATATGTCATTGGCCATGTTTCAGCCAGTTTACCTGATGGATTCACTTCGCCCTTCAACAAGCCCTCAACAGCTTCAGCACCGGCCTGACCTGGAAGACCCATGTAAAGAATGGCATTGACCTGATTCTGCCATGGCACCTCCATGGCACTGCCACCCAGCAGCACCACAACTGTATTTGCGTTGACTGAGGCAACGGCTTCAATCATTTTCACATGACCTTCCGGCATACGCAGATGCTCGCGATCAAAGCCTTCTGATTCATACAAATCAGGCAGCCCAGCCACAACAACTGCAACCTTGTGTTTGGATGCCAGATCCTTCGCCTGTTTCAGCGTATCTTCTGTAACAGCACCCTCTTTGTCGCAGCAGGCATAGTAAGGCACATTCAGCACATCTTTTAACTGTGGAAGCTGAAGTGGATTGATGTGTGAACTTCCTGTACCCTGATATCGAATATCTTCTGCCATGTGACCAATCAGACAGATATCATCTGTGTTCAATGGCAGGACACCTTCATTTTTCAACAGAACTGCACCCTCTTCAGCCACTTTTCGTGCCAATTCATGGTGGGCAGCACTGTTCATTTCTTTTTTCTTTAAGTTCATGACAGATTGAATCAGAGTCAGAATTCTTTCCACACTCTGATCAATGTCTTTTTCATCCAGAAGACCTTCTTTGACTGCCTTCAGCAGTTTCTTTTCCATATAGGTATTAGCTCCTGGCATGTTGAGATCACATCCTGCCTGGAATGCCTTGATGCGATCATTCATTGCGCCCCAGTCGGTCATCACAAGACCATCAAATCCCCATTCTGTACGCAGAATATCAGTTAATAATGTCTTATTGTCAGAACCATGGATGCCATTGACCTTGTTGTAGCAGCACATCACTGTACCTGGCTTTGATTCTTTGACCGCCATTTCAAATGGTTTCAGATAGATTTCACGCATGGTCTTTTCATCCAGCTGACTGTCTCCATTCTGGCGTTTGAATTCCTGGTTGTTGGTGGCAAAGTGCTTCAAGGATGCTTTTACACCTGTGCTCTGCAGACCTTTGATCCATGAAACACCCATCTTTCCTGACAGATACGGATCTTCTGAGAAATACTCAAAGTTGCGTCCACACAATGGATTGCGCTTGATGTTGCAGCCTGGCCCCAAGACAATGGACACACCCATACTCAGTGCTTCTTCCGCAATCGCTTTGCCTTCTTCTTTGATCAGTTCAGTATTGAAAGTCTGTGCAGCGGTAACTGCAGTAGGAAAACACGTAGCAGGTTCAGATTTATTGATACCTAACATATCGGATGAACCCAGCTGACATCTGAGTCCATGAGGACCATCTGACATCATGATCGATGGCACATTGAACTGACTTAACTCATAAATGTGCCAGCAGTCTTTCCCTGTACAGAACTTGATTTTTTCTTCCAGTGTCATCTTTGACACGATTTCTTTGATGTTCATGTGAAACTCCTTTATTTTTTGACATATTCATACAATCGATATGTCTTATCCGCAATACTTCCTGCATACACGGTCTTGAAGATCCCCTTTTCCAGACCAGTCAGTTCATCAATCAGATGCTGTGGTGTCATTTCACATTTTGCGACAAATGAGAAACCTGTGTTCTTACACAACATCATTGGATCATCAATACCAGTTACATCAGTAACACCGACATCATTGATTGGATTCTTCACCTTGGATGCTTTTGCGGCAAATTCAGTATACACATCCACCAATAAATGAACTGTTTTAAAATGTTCACCCAGTTCTTTCAGCAGTTTCTGCGTATCTTCAATCTGAAGATACATGCTGATGCCTTCCATGACTACAACAGCTGTCTCTTCTTTGATTTCTGTTAACCAGGATGTATTTCTTACATCGGATGCAACCATGTGATACAGTTCATCTTCTGTATAATATTTTTTTCTTTCTTCAATGACACTTTCAAAGTCCACATCATACCAATGATGTTTTTTATGAGTTACACGCACTGCACGGCTGTCTAATCCACATCCCAGATGCAGCACAACACCTGTTGTTTCATTCATCTTTTTAGTAACCCATTCATCAAAGACACGAGCTCTCATGCCCATGTAGTAAGCCAGCCATTTTGTCGCTGATTTTCCTTTGAGTTCAAATTCTTCTTTTGCCCAGATTTCTTCTGCCATCTTATCCTGCAGAATGATACCTTTTTTACTGACATATGATTTTCCGAAAAGCGGAATATACATTGTTTTGTTGATATTGTTCATAATCATCACCTGCATTCATTATACACTACCTAAAAGAAAATGCGTTCATTTTGAACGCATTAGATATTTAAAAAGTCTTTTCTGTAATCCACTTTAAAGAATTCAGCCAACTCTTTCAGCTGATGATCTTCAATGGTGTTCACACGTGGAAGATGAGCAGTCAACATATAAATCTGAGCTGCTTTTTCAACTGTTTCAATCAGACCGAATGTTTCATCCAGGTCTTTACCTGCACCATAGATGCCATGCATACCCCAGACAACCAGACGATACTGTTCCATCTTGTTGGCAGTTGCATCACCGATTTCATTGGTACCGCACAACATCCAAGGTAGTACACCAACACCATCCGGGAACACAACGATGCATTCTGTGCACATCTGCCAAAGTGTACGTGTGAGTTCTCTTTCATCCAGCACATGCACATAATTCATTGCCAGTGTGTAGGTTGGATGAGAGTGCATGATGACATGATGATTTGGATCCACTTTTAAACGTGCCATGTGACTCTTCAAGTGCGCAGGAAGTTCAGATGTAAAACGTCCTCCATCCTTATAACCCCACAGAAGCTCCGCAGTCTGACCATCTTCAGCAATGCGAATCAGCCCCAGATTGGTTTCCGGATCATCTTTGACATTCTTGAAGTATTTGCCTGTCCCTGTCACAAGGAAGTATTTTCCTTTCAGGTCTGTGGCATCAAATCCCAATGGAATTGTGCGTAAAACTTCCTCTGTAAGATATGGAGCAACTTCCTCTTCTTCCAGAAGCAGTGAGATGTTTCCGCCATTTCTTTCATCCCACCCTAAACGATACATGTTGGCACATGTGTCCATCATTTTATGTAAAAATGGAGCATTCAATACATTCTTCATTATCGATTCACCAGTACTTTCTTTTCATAGTCCAGAATTGCTGCAGTTGGATCAAGCTCAACGTTTTCACGTCTGCAGTATTCTTCCCAGATTTCACCAAATGGCATCATCTTCAGCTGTTCCTGCATCAGCATCAGTTCTGTAGTGCGGTTTTCATCCTGTAGTTTTCTCAGTTGTGCATGTGGTGTCAACAAGGCATACAGAACAGCTTTCTTGACATTGCGTACACCTGTTACCCAGGCAGAAATACGATTGATCGATGCATCAAAGTAGTCAGTTGCGATAAACACACGATCCAATGCATCATGGGCAACGATTTCCTTCATGATTTCTTTTGTCTCATCATCAAACAGCACCACATGGTCACTGTCCCAGCGTACACCACGTGTTACATGCAGTGCCACTTTTTCATTGAAGCACAACAATGCAGACATCTTATCCGATACCACTTCGGTTGGATGATAATGTCCATTGTCCATCAGTGGTGTAATGCCATTCTTTGTAGAATAAGACAGTGTAAATTCAGCAGAACCTACTGTATATGATTCAAGACCAATACCGAATACCTTAGATTCCAGTGTCACTACAACTTTTTCTCTGTCATAATCCATTGCGAAGATTTCATCCAGAGATTCCTTAAAACGCATTCTAGGACCTAAACGATCAGCTGGAATGTCTTTGTATCCATCTGGAATCCAGATGTTCATAACACAGACTTCACCTGTTTCTTCCGCAAAATATTCAGAAATTCTGATGCACGCTTTGACATGATCAATCCAGAACTTTCTGATTTCAGCATCAGGGGATGACAATGTCAGGTTATCTTTAACCATTGGATGAGAGAACAGTGTTGGATTGAAATCCAGACCAAGTCCTCTTTCTTTTGCGTAATCCACCCACTTTTTAAAGTGTTTTGGTTCAATTTTGTCACGATCCACATGACCTTCTTCAAAAATGGCATAACATGAATGCAGATTCAATTTCTTCTTGCCTGGAATCAGATTGAACGCAGTATCCAAGTCCATCATCAGGTGTTCAGGTGTAGATGCTTTTCCAGGATAGTTCCCAGTTGCCTGAATTCCTCCAGAGAGTGCTTCTTTTGAGTCAAATCCCTGCACATCATCTCCCTGCCAGCAATGCACAGACACATTGACCTGTTTCATTTTCTCTAAGACTTCTTCTGTGTTGATGTTTAATTTTTCATAGCGCTGTTTAGCTTCAACATAACTCATGGTTGTACCTCCTTCACCTGAAAACTATGTTTAATCATTTTTCTTGCTTCTTCTAAATTACGGATTTCTTCAAATGTGATCATCTGTACAATCAGATTTCCAATGGCAGTTCCTTCGGTTGGACCTGCATAAACGATACGATTCGTCGCTTTCGCTGTCTTTTCATTCAGATAATCATCTTGTGAGCCTCCACCGACAATGTTGATGCTGGTGAAGTGCTTGCCTGTGATGTTTTCCAGGTTTTCAATGGCCTCTTTGTAGCACAATGCCAGTGAATTGTAGACACACTGCATCAGTTCACCAATTTCATTTGGTACAACCTGATGTGTACGTTCACACTCTTTCTTGATTTCTGCAATCATGCTTTCAGGAGAGAGGAAACACTCCTTGTTGACATCAACGATGGATGGAAAGCTTTCATATTTTCTCGCTTCTTCAATCAGATCTGGAAAACTCCAGATTTTTTCTTTTTTATCCGTCTTCTGTTTCCCCTGTACATAGGCAACACCATTCAGTTCTCGACGGATGGACTGAATCATCCAAAGACCCATGATGTTTTTCAGATAACGATAGCGATACCACGCTCCACCTTCATTGGTGAAATTCTGCTGCATGGACACCAGTGTTGTGATCGGTGCTTCATTTTCCACACCTAACAAACTCCAAGTGCCGCTTGAGATGTATACGGCATGTTCATCCTGAGCAGGAATTGCCAGAAATGCAGATCCTGTATCATGTGTTGCAGGAAGCATCACCACTGCATTGAATCCCACTTCTTTCTCAACTTCTTCACTCAAAGGACCTAAGATTGTCCCTGGCATTGCCAGTGAGTGAAACAGTTCTTTTGGATATCCCAAAGCATCTAAAATTTCATCATCCCACGTCTTTGTATAAGCATTGACCAGATTCGTTGATGTTGCATTGGTGTATTCATTCTGTTTGATACCTGTCAATTTATAATTCAGATATTCAGGAATCATCAACATCCATGTAGCCACTTCCAGCTGTTTGGGATCTTCCTGTTTTAAAGCCATCAACTGATAAATCGTATTGAATGGCTGATACTGGATTCCTGTTTTTTCATAAAGAACTTCAGCTGATATTTTCTGATTGACCAGTTCTTTCATACCTTCAGTTCGACTGTCACGATAAGCTACTGTATCCCCTACAATCTCATCCTGTTCATTCAATAACACATAGTCAACAGCCCACGTATCAATACCTATGACCTCCGGAATCAGATTCTTTTCACGACACTGTTTCAAACCTTCCACAATGCCCTTCCATAAATTATCCATATCCCAGCAGTCATGACCATGAATATGTTTCTGAACATTATCAAAACGATGCACTTCTTCCAGTTTCAACGTACCATCTTCAACTGTTCCAATGATGTGTCTACCTGAGGATGCACCGATGTCAATCGCAAGATATCTGCGCATAAAAAAGTCCCCCTTCTGCTCTCTTATAGTTTATCAGAAACAGGCGCAAAGAAACAGCTTGTTCCTTTTTGAACCTGCATCGTTTTTCCATTTATGATAATTTCTGCTTCGGTTGGTACAGTGATGTCAAAGCGCCACATATCTTCCTGTTTTTTCCAGTTGGATTCGACAACTCCTGCACGTGTCTGTACAGAAACTCTCAGCCAGTCCAGACGCTTATCTGGTATTGGGGCAATTCTGATTTTCTGATATCCTGGTGCTTCTTCTTTTGTCTGAATGCCTGCAGCCTTGGTATAAATCCAGTCACATACAGATCCATAAGCATAATGATTGAATGAATTCATATCAGCACTCCAGAAATCACCATTTGCCATGATGCCATCCCAATGTTCCCAGACGGTTGTAGCACCCTTGGTTACAGGATACAGCCAGGATGGATATGTTTCTTTCAGCAGCAGATCATATGCCAGTTCACTGTAGCCATAATCCGATAAAACATGCAAAAGATACGGTGTACCGACAAATCCTGTTTCAAGATGACCTGCTTTTCTTACTTTTTCTGCCAGATGATCAGCTGCCTTCTGCGGATCTTCTGCCAGTTTAAAATGGGCAGCCAGTACACATTCTGTCTGTGTTCTGTATTCTGTAAATGTCTTCTGGAATGTCTGTTTTATCTTTCTGTACAGTTCTTTCAGTTCAGATGCATCTTTATACAGAACTTCAGCAGCCTTGATGGTCAATTCTACTGAACGCGCATAAAATGCAGACGCAATCAAATCCTCTGAACTTGACCCTTTATAACTTCCTGATGGTGCATCCAGGCCCAGCCAGTCTCCATAGTGTGTACCACCAGTCCACAGATAAGGTGTTGTAGTATGTGTACTCATATAATCAATCCACTTGCACATACTTTCAAACTGATTCTCTAAAACCTGTGGATTTCCATAAGCCAGATACACTTCCCATGGACAGATAACAGCTGCATCACCCCATGCTGTCGATGCATGTGGATTCTGCAGAACATCCGGTACAACATGCGGTACATAGCCATCTTCATGTTGATGAGCAGACAAATCATTCAGCCATTTCATAAAGAACGTTTCCACATCATAATTTAAGCAGGCAGTTTTTACGAAGACTTGCGCATCTCCAGTCCACCCCAAACGTTCATCACGCTGTGGACAATCTGTCGGAACATCCACAAAGTTGCCCTTTTGTCCCCACAATACATTGGAAAACAGCTGATTCAATCTGGAATTGGATGTTTCAATATGACCTGTCTGTTTCATGTTGGAATAAATTGCGATAGCCTTGAACTGATCCATGGAAACTGTACCTGGAAACTCATTCACTCTGACATAACGGAAACCCCAGAACGTCAGTTTTGGATGATGAGTCTGTTTTCCTTCATGACAGATATAACGATACATAGCTTTAGCACCACGATAATTCTCTGTATAGAAATTCCCATCTTTATCCAGAACTTCCGCAAAAGACAAATCAATCACATCATTTTCATGCGCATCCACACAGACTTCCACTAAACCTGTCAGATTCTGTCCAAAATCCAGTACAACTTCCTGTTTTGGCGTCACAATCAGACGCATTGGATGAAGAATTTCCATTTCACGAATCTCTTCACCTTCCTGCTCAATCAATGTATGAGTTGGACCATCAAAGAGTTCTACTTTATGATCATAAACTGGTATAACACGTCCATCGACAATCTCACCATCATACAATTCTGAGAAAAGCACCTGTGAGTCTGCACAAGTCCACTGTTCATCCGTTTCAATGATTTCCTGTGAACCATCCAGATAAGTCAAGGTTAAAACTGCAGTGCATGCTGCAGGAAACTTCATCATTTCTTTCTGATATTTTCTAGCCCAGTCAGCCAAAGGATTGCGATACCATCCCTTGCCTATTAAAATCGTCAGATGATTCTCTTCCTTGATTAAAGAAGTCACATCATAACTTTGCACCTGCAGGCGATGATTATATGCCGTCCACCCTGGTGCCATATAGAAATCTCCAATACGATTTCCATTCAATCGTGCTTCATACACGCCCAAAACTGTACACTTTAATTCTGCATGTTTCAGTTCTTTCTTTACTCTGAATTCTCTTGAAAAAACAGGAGCTATATCCTGATGTTCCTGAACGGGTTTAATCCATTTTGCATTCCATTTCATCTTATCGCCACCTTACTTTCACTTTATCAGATTCATTTGTTTCAATAAAGGTCTTTTGCTGAATCTTTACCAATGATGTATTATATTGTTAGAAGGTGAAGCTATGAAAAAAGCACAATTCAAATCCAGAAATATCTTGATAACTTTGCTGATCATGACCCTCTCTTTTTTTCTGAGTGTAGGTCTGCAGTATGCAGGAATTGAAGAACACATCGCAACCCTGTTTGTCTTTGCCGTATTCCTGGTTTCATTGAATACGGAAGGCTACTGGTACGGTATCTTTTCTGCCATTGCAGGAACACTCATGGTTAACTATGCCTTTACCTTTCCCTATTTTTCTTTGAACTTCACAATTGGTGCCAACCTGCTTTCTGCAGTCATCATGATTGCCTTAGCCTTAATGACAAGCACTTTGATTTCACAGAACAAGCGTCAGCAGCTCATTAAGGCAGAAAGTGAGAAAGAACGCATGAGAGCCAATCTGCTTCGTGCTGTCTCCCATGATTTAAGAACACCTCTGACTTCCATTTATGGATCAAGTTCTGTTCTGATTGAAAATTCAGAGACCATGAGTACAGAACAGAAAGAAAAGATGCTGAAAGGCATAAAAGAAGATTCACAATGGCTGATTCAGATGGTTGAAAATCTGTTGTCAATTACACGTATTGATGAAGGGAAAGTCAAAATCATCAAGACACCAACCGTAGTCGATGAACTGATTGATTCAGTCATGACCAAATTCTCTAAAAGATACCCTGAACAGGATGTTGATATCATCCTTCCAGAGACCATTGAACTGGTCCCTATGGATGCCTTGTTGATTGAACAGGTTATCCTGAATCTTCTGGAAAATGCCATGCATCATGCCAGAAACATGACACAACTCTCACTTCATGTAACCGCACTGAAAAAACAAGCGATGTTTGAAGTGATGGACAATGGATGCGGCATTGAAATCAACAAAATGAATGATTTGTTTACAGGGATTTTTGAACCAAAAGACGGTCAGGCAGACACCAAGAAAAGAAACTCTGGTATTGGTCTTTCCGTATGCGCAACCATTATTAAAGCTCATGGCGGAACCATCAGTGCTGAAAACAGATTATCAGGCGGAGCTGTATTCCGTTTTGTCTTAGATAAAGAGGAGGAAGAAGATGGGCAGCAGAAATAAAATACTGATCGTTGAAGACGATGAAAATATCGCAAGTGTCGTTCAGACCCTTCTGGAAACCAATGGGTATCAGGTCTTTCAGGCAAGAAAATGCAAAGAAGCCCTCATGATGACCACTTCTTATGTCCCTGATCTGGTGGTACTGGATTTAGGCCTTCCTGATGCAGATGGAATTACCTACCTGAAAGAAATACGACATCACTTCTCATTGCCTGTCATTGTGCTTTCTGCTCGAAGCAATGAACACGATAAAGTTGAAGCACTGGATGCAGGTGCCAATGACTATGTGACAAAACCTTTCGGTGCTGCAGAATTTCTGGCACGTGTACGCTCTGCACTGAGAAACGCAAAAGGTCATGTCCCTGGAAAGAAATTTGAACTGAATGGACTTTCTATTGATTTTGACAGTCGTAAAATCTATGTCAGAGAAACACAAATTCATCTGACTCAGACTGAATACAACATTGTGGTTTTACTTGCACAGAACATTGGAAAAGTCATGACCTATTCCCAGATTATCAAGGAAGTATGGGGATATCCAGATGATGGAAGCATCAAGAAACTTCAGGTGAATATGGCCAATATCCGCAGAAAATTCGGTGAAAAACCAGGAAAAGGAAGCTACATCATCAATGAACTGGGTGTCGGATATCGCATGAATGATGAATTAACGGATATTTCCTGAACTCTTAACATGATTTTAACCACATCTTAGCTATAAGAATGATTCAATATAGACGGATATTTTTATCTGTCTTTTATATTGAAAGGAAACTTTTATGACTACTGACAACATATTATCTCTCTTTGGAGGACTTGCCCTGTTTCTGTATGGGATGCACATGATGAGTGAAGGTCTTGAAGAAGCAGCCGGCGACAAAATGAAACAGATTCTGGAAAAACTCACCAGCAATCGTTTCCTGGGTATTATTGTAGGTGCTTTGATTACTGCCGTTATTCAAAGTTCATCCGCCACAACTGTCATGGTTGTAGGATTTGTCAACTCAGGTCTGATGACACTGCAGCAGGCTGTATGGATCATCATGGGGGCAAACATCGGGACAACCATCACAGGTCAATTGGTTGCGTTAAGTGTATCCGATATGGCGCCAATCCTTGCGATTATCGGTGTCATCATGGTGACTTTCATCTCCAACAAGAAAGCCAACAGCATCGGTGAAATCCTGGCAGGTCTTGGTGTCTTGTTTATCGGGATGAACATGATGTCTTCTGCCATGTCTCCATTACGTACGGAACCTTTGTTTATTGATTTCATGACAACTATTTCTAATCCATTTATTGCGGTTGTCTTTGGGGCTGCCTTCACTGCACTGATTCAAAGTTCATCAGCTTCAGTCGGTATCCTGCAGACCATTGCCATGGGTGGATTGATTCCATTGAGTTCATCTATTTATATTATCTTTGGTCAGAACATTGGTACATGCATTACTGCAGTACTGGCATCTTTAAGTGCTAAACGTTCTGCAAAACGTACAACAGTCATCCATCTTTCATTCAATCTGATTGGTACAGCACTGTTTATGATTCTGATTCAGTTCATTCCATTTGTAGACTGGATGGTTACCCTAACGGACAATGCAGCAGCACAGATTGCCAATACACACACAATCTTTAACGTGACAACATCCATTCTTCTGATTCCATTTGGAACTTATCTGGCTAAACTGGCTGAAACTGTACTTCCAGTTCTTCCGAACGAAAACAAAGAAGAAATCACTCTGTCCTTTATCGATGACAAGAACATCGGGAACACTGCAATTGCGATGGCAAACCTGAGAAAAGAAGCCAACGCCATGTTGGAAATGACTCAGACCAACCTGATTCAGTCGGTAGGACGCATGACAGGAAACAATTACAGCTTTGAAGAAATTGATCATCGTGAAGATAAAATCAACGGTATCAACTACAAGGTTGCCGAATACATGTCTAAAGTTTCACTGCTTCAGATGAATCAGCAGGAAAGCGACATCTGCAATGCCCTGTACAAGAGCTTTGCGGACATTGAACGCGTGGGTGACCATGCCTTCAACATCGCTCAGTACTCCTTAGAGCTGGACAAAGGAACTCTTGATGCCAGCATGTGTGCACAAATCAATGAACTGACTGCCCTTCTGATCAAGACCATCGATATTCTGATGCATGAAGATGTATTGAAGATTGAATCAGATGGTGAGGTTATTGAAGCCATTGAACAGAAAATCGATGATCTGACTGCTTTATATCGTCAGCAGCAGATTGAACGTCTTATCAACAAGGAAGTTGACGCAAAAGACTGCGTTACTTTCTCACAGATGATGACAGACATCGAACGTATTTCTGACCATCTGCTCAACATCATGGAAGAATACAGAAAAGTACATATTTCACTGACTCAGCAATTGTTCAACAACGCAGATTAAACCACAAGGCAGTTCAAATAAACTGCCTTTTCTTGTCTTTCGATTTCAGTTAAAATAAACATAAAGGAGTCCACCATGAAATCTGTTACCTTTCTGATTAAACCTGCATCCAGTCTATGCAATATGCGCTGTACATATTGTTTTTATCATGATGTCGCAAAACACCGTGAAACAGAATGCATGGGCATCATGAGGGAAGATACTGCATACACCCTCATTCAGAAAGCCTGTGAAGCAATTGAACACAAAGGTATCATACAGTTCACGTTCCAAGGTGGAGAACCTACTCTGGCAGGTCTTGATTTCTATGAGAAATGGATACAGATGGAACAGGAAATCTGTACGGATTCCATGCAGATTTATCATTCCATTCAGACTAATGGACTTATTATTGATAAAAAATGGGCAGAATTTCTGAAAAAACATCAGTTTCTAGTTGGTTTATCTCTGGATGGTCCGGCTGAATTTCATGATGCTTATCGCATTACTGCACAAAATCAGCCTACTTTTGCACGCGTCCTTGATACTTTGAGATTATTGGATCAGCATCAAGTCGATGTCAATCTGGTCAGTGTTATTACCAAAACATCTGTGCAGCATCCTGTACAAATGGTTCAGACACTTAAAAAACTGGGAAATCATCCTCTTCAGTTGATTGCATGCCTGGATTCTTTGGATGGACAGAGTGAAAATTCATTATCTGCAGATGAATATGGTCAATTCCTGTGTCAGCTGTATGACTGCTGGCTGGATGATTTCAGAAAAGGGATTTATGTCAGTGTTCGTCTGTTTGATGATGTGCTTCGCATGTTGATGGGAATGCCAGCTACCAATTGTGCAAACCGAGGATTGTGTGGAGGCTATCTGACAGTAGAGGCCGATGGAAGTCTGTATCCATGTGACTTCTATGTACTGGATGACTACAGAATCGGAAACATTCATGATTTTTCAGTTGCCCAGGCCTTTCAACATGATATTTATCAGAACTTCATTCATCAAAGCAGACAACGTCCTCATCATTGTACAGACTGTCGATTCTTAAGAATCTGCAAAGGTGGATGTCGACGTGAGTGGATTAACAACACCAACCCGATGTGCAAAGCCTATTTCATATTTTATGAACATGCCCTGCCTTCTTTATATGTCATCGCTAAACAACAAATGAGCCATTGATTCAATGGCTCATTCTTTTTAATCTGTAATTTCAGGACGATATCCTTCTGCTTTTTCTATCCAGTTCAACAATCGATTTCTCAATTCAAGCTTTACTTCATTGTATTCAGTCTGATGTACGACATTGTTCAGCTGATATGGGTCAGCCTTTAAATCATACAGGAAATCATCTGCATAAAGTTCAGCAGCTGCCACAAGACCACCATGAGCATCTGGTGCATAAACAGAATACAGATACTCAGCTGTGCGGATACAGCGACCTACACGACTTTCAGAAATCTGTGCAAACACTTCATTAGGGCGATCTTCATCTTTCTTTTCTACTACATCCAGAAGATTTTCTCCAATCATGGCATCTTTTACATCAACACCTGCTAAAGCCAGAAATGTTTTCGGCAAACTTTCTGTGCTGACCAGTTCCTTGACAACCTGTCCACCCTTGTATGGTCCTCCGCAAATCACCAGCGGTACATGCAGACAACCATCATGACATGAACGCTTGTAGTCATCATAACCATTCAGATGATCATCTGTGTTTCTCGTTCTGAAATGAGAACCATGGTCAGAGGCAAACACAATCACGGTGTTGTCATATAAACCTTTTTCTTTCAGTTTAGCGACCAGCTTGCCCAGATTTTCATCCAGTGCTGCACACTGTCCCAGATAATCCGGATATTCTTCTGCTGCATTGCCTTTTAAAGCCTTTAAATCTTCAGGAAGCACAAAGTTCGCATATTTTTCTTTTGAACCTTCAGGTCCTTCATAATGATTTCGATCATTCTGATGATGAGGCTCAATCTGTGAAATGGTCATAAAGAATGGTTTAGAACCATCATACTGATCCAGATATTCCAAGGCAAAATCATTGATGCAGTCAGCACGATATCCTTTAAAATCGATACGCTGATCAAGTTCATCAAAGACATACCCATCATAGCCATGAGATGTGAATTCGAGCACATCGGCAGCCCTCCAGAAACCAGTGTATCCACCTCTTAATTCCTTAGGAACTGCAGTAATCGTATGGTCAATCACAGGCTTCTTTTCCAGTTCACCATCGGAGGCTAAATGCCACTTTCCAATATAAGCTGTTTCATAGCCTGCATCCTTTTCCATGTAGTCGGCAAGTGTCTTGATATCACTTGGAAGCATGATGTTGTTTCGGAAGCATCCTGTTTCTGTCGGATATTTTCCAGTCTGAAACAAGGCACGACATGGTCCACACACTGGCTGAGGCGAGAATGCATTCTCAAAAAGAACACCCTCCTGTGCCAGAGCATCCAAATTGGGTGTGATATCCAATGGCTGTCCATAACATCCGCAGGTATCCCAACGCTGCTGATCCGTAAAATAAAAGATGATATTGTTTGGCATAGTCTATTCCTCACTGCTTTTCTTTATCATATCATTTGATATTCTGGATGTAAATTTTAACTCTCTTTTCAACAGAAAAAATAAAAACACTCTTGCGAGTGTTCTTACCAGATATAAGATGCCACAATCAACATGGCCGGCATGCTGACAAGACATAAAATTGTCGACAGACACACAATCTGTGAACCATAATCTGTCCCCTTGTCAAACATCTGTGCAAAGATTGGACAAATGACCGCAACCGGTGCAGAAGCCGCAATCAACAGGACCATACGCACTTCACTATACGATGCAGGCACAAACTTGAACAGGAAAATCATAATCACAGGACACAGAATCAGACGATACAGGGATACCTGATAGACTTTCAGATTTGTAAACAGCTTCAACAGATTTGTCTTAGCCATATAAGCCCCTAAAATAATCATCGCCAATGGTGTTGTCATCGCCCCCAATGTGCTGACAGCTTCCATGACAGGTGTAAATGGTTTAACAGGCATCAAAAAGATAACCAGCCCAATTCCTACTGCCCAGACACATGGATTTGTCGTAACCTTCTTGATGGATGCAGTCTTCTTATCCCCTGACATCAGCACAATACCATACGTCCACACAATCACATAAAACAAGGCAATAAATGGTGCCAGATAGAACACAGCTTCTACCCCCAACAACCCTGTAACCAATGGAATTCCCAGAAATCCTGCATTTGAGAAAATCAGGGAGAACTTTTCAATGGACTTGTGTTTTGGATACATCACATTTGAAATGACAATGTTCAACAGATAAATCACTAAACTCAATCCAAAAGACACCAACAAACCAATCAGTTTCTCAGTGCTGTATGCCTGATTGAATGAACTTGCGATCATGCATGGTGTTGTCACCATCAAAAGCATGCTGCTTAAACGAGACGTTGTATCATCATTCAATGTCTTATTTTTATACAGGATATAACCTGGTGTCATCATAATAAACATTTTGACAATCTGATAAAATAAAGTAATTGCAGATTCCATAAAAATACCTCTTCAACGACGAAAAGTATACCACAAAAACAGGCATTCGCAACGAATGTCTGTCTATTTTTTACAACCAGTTTTTCTTTTTCATGCATGCAACCACACGTTCCATGCCTTTTTCAAGAATTGAACGAGGACATGCACAGTTGATTCTCTGATATCCATCTGAATCTTTGAATCCACGACCATCCTGAAGCTCTACACCACCTTCAAACTTCAGCACTTCTGCAAAGTTATCCGGAACGTTGTAACCACTGAAATCCACCCATGCAAGATACGTTGATTCAGGAATTTCAAATCTGCATTTTGGCAGATGTTCACTCAGGAAGTCTTTCAGCCAGACCATGTTTTCATAAACATAATCCAGACATTCCTCCAGCCACACATCGCCATGATTGTATGCTGCAGCCAATACTTCAAAACCAAAAATATTGATGCTGGAAAGACCTGTTGCCTTTGCACGACGTGCAAATTCTGTACAGATTTCTTGATTAGGAATCAACGCATAAGAAATCTTCATCCCTGCCAGATTGAACGTCTTGGTTGGTGCACCCAACAAGACAATCTGATCATTGAACTTAGAATCTACACCTAACATAGAGACATGTTCTAAAGGTTTAAACACCAGATCCGCATGAATTTCATCGGACATGACCACAATGTTGTATCTGTGTGCAACTTCCAGCATTTCTCTCAATTCTTCTTTAGTCCATGATTTTCCTACAGGATTATGAGGATTGCAGAAAATCAGCATCTTAATCTTAGGATCATTTTTCAGCATTTCTTCCATCTTATCCAGATCAATGCGTACTTCAGGTTCCAGAATCAGTGGACAGTACACCACTTCACGATTGACATCTGCAGGTGTCTTAAAGAATGGAGGATATACTGGTGTCATGACCATCACTTTTTCATCCGGCTGAACCAGCTGTTCCACTGCAGTGTACATCGCATACACAACACCTGTCGTTAACACGATATCTTCTTTTTTGATTTCAATGTTATGATGACGCTTTTCCCAGGAAATAATCGCATTCAGACAATCTTCTGTTGGATCGGTATAACCATAAATACCATGCTGCGCACGTTTGATGATTGCTTCATTGATTTCAGGCAGACAATTAAAGTCCATATCAGCTACCCACAACGCTACAACATCATCCAGATTGTATCGTGACTGATAACGATCCCATTTTGTAGAACTTGTCCCTAAACGACTATTTGCATGATTAAAATCGTACATACTCAAACCTTCTTTCAACATGATTTCATTATATCAGAACTCTTCAACAATGAACCAGGATTCTAAGGTAGTTATTTGCATTTATAGTTAAATTATTATACAATGCCAAAAAGACACTGGAGTAAGACTATGCAAGATTTTTTTCGTTATTTTTTTGATAAAGGGACAGAACCGGAATTCGCCCTGTTTACCCCTGCTCATTTCATGCCTATTCTTCTTTTGATTGCAGCATTGGTTTTTATCTATCGCAATCAAGATAAAATAAGAAGTTCCCGCTTTGAGACAAACATTCGCTATGTGCTTGGATTTTCACTGATTATCTGTGATATGTCCTATTACTGGCGTTTATCCGCATGTCCATGGCTGGCTGAAGGCGTCGTTGAAAACCTGCCTATCGGTGTATGTGCATGGTCCGTGATTTTCTGTGCATTCATGATGATAGGAAAAAGTCAAAGACTCTTTGATATTGCCTATTTCTGGCTGCTGTCAGGCTCGTTGTTTGCGCTTTTGACACCAACCCCGCTTACTTTTTATGGACCTACCCGATTCAGATATTATCAGTTCTGGCTGGAACACACACTTGGTTATATCGCTATCTTCTATATGATCTTTGTTCATCGCATGAGACCGAATCTTCGTTCTATGCTTCGCTCATATGCTGCCCTGATTTTCATGGCAGTGTTTGCTGCATGGGTCAATTCCATGATTCCTGGAGCTAACTATCTGTATATGGCACGACCTGAAAGTGCTCCATCCATTCTGGACATTCTGCCTCCGCATTATGGTTTGCGAATCTGTATTATGGCACTGGCAATGACTGTCATGTTCGGATTGGCTTATCTTCCTTGGTATCTCAAAGACCGCAAAGGTGCTGTAACAAAATAGTTACAGCACCTTTTAATCATTATATTCAAGCCTGTACAATCAGCTTTCTGAAATGAGATTTAATAGACTGTGTAGAGAAAAGGATAACTGCAGAAATAAGAATAGCGTTCAACATATGATTTCCTCCTTTAATATGTTAGTTATATCTAACTTTAATTCTATTATATTCATATGTTTTGATTTCGTCAAATGTAACGCTCATAAAAAAAGTCTGTTTTTTCAACAGACTACTTTTTCATCTTCGCTTCTTTTTCTTTCAGGAAATTCGCTTTCAATGTACCACCCAATACACTTCCAAAGAAAGCACAGGCTGCATAAACAATACCATACAGAACTGCAGTTTCATTGAAATACAACAATGCAGATGGCACAAACAAAATACCGCACATCACAGGAAACAACAGCTCATATCCATATTTCATTCCTGGAAACAAGGAAATCACAAAACATGACAACGGTGCAATCGCCAGCAGATAAAGAATCAATTCTCCTGTTTCATGCATTGTCAGTGGAAGCAGATAATACACCGCACCAAGTAAAAGATACTTAATCATTGGCAATCACCCTTTCCACCACAGTTTCTTCAAGATGAACAGGCAGATGTTTTCCGCTTGTGCACTCTGAAATCACAGTTTCAATATCTTTTGACTCTGCATAGAATTCCAGAGAAACCATTTCTCCATATTCCTTGTTGATCACATCACAGCTTTTTAAAGTATACTCCATCTTGCCCAATAAATTATAAGGGACAGTCAGGACATAGTGATGCATTTTCATGGTCTTGGTTTTCTTAGCCAGAGAAATGGATTCTGATACAGAACGGCTGTATGCACGCACCAGACCACCTGCACCCAGTTTAATACCGCCAAAATAACGAACTACCACAGCCAATGTATCATGCAGACCACTTCTTTTCAGTGCTTCCAGCATAGGTACACCTGCAGTTCCTGATGGTTCGCCATCATCATTGGAACGTGCCAGTTCATTGTTTTCACCAATCACAAATGCAGTACAGTGATGAGTTGCATCCGGCATCGCTTTGCGGATACTCTGAATCTTCTCTCTTGCCTCTGCTTCTGAGAAAACACGCGAAAGAATACAGATAAATCTGCTTTTTTCAATTTCAATGGTATGTGTAAACTCTTCAGCCAGACGCATGTGAAAATCCCCCTCATTGGTACAAGTATACCACAAGTCACACTTTCTGCACAGAAAAGAAAAGACAGGATTAAAATCCTGTCTTATTTGTTGATTTCATACACACGAAGTGCATTTTCCATGGACTTCTGGGCAACAAATTCTTCAGAAACACCACGAAGTTCCGCAATCATCTGAACCACTGTCTTCACATCATCAGCTTCACAGCGATCATCTTTTCTCTCATATGGGGCAGCATATGGACAATCTGTTTCAATCAAAAGACGATCCCATGGCGTTACCATCAGACATGCGATAGGAGCAGCATTCCACTCTGGATAAGTGAGGTCATTGTTGAAGCTCACATACATCCCGATATCAAAAGCACGCTGAAGAATATCCACAGGTCCTGAATAACGATGAATGACACCTTTTGGACGATATTCTTCCAGAATTTCAATCACATCTTCATGAGCTTCACGGTCATGAATGATAACCGGCATATCCAGTTCTTTTGCCAGTTCAAGCTGTTCCTTAAAGATTCTTTTCTGCAGATCTTTTGGTTCGTTCCAGAAATAATCCAGCCCCATTTCACCAATCGCTACAATCTTAGGATGTTTTGCCAGTTCTCTGACTTTTTCCAGATAATCAGCAGGTGTTTCTTCTGTCCAATGCGGATGAATCCCAATACTTCCATAAGCGAAATCATACTTATCCACAATTTCCATGACTGTATCAAACACTTCTACATCACTGCAGCAATTCAATATATATTTCACATCTGTGTTTCTTAAATATTCAAGACGTTCATCACGATCTTCTTTAAACTGAGCATCTTCATAATGTACATGACTATCAAACAATTCCATAGAATATCCTTTTTATCTACTATAAGATTACCATATAAAATGATGAACTTCATCTGAAATGTTCTTTTCAAAAACCATAAGAATGTGATATCATTATTCAGCACGGACGCTTAGCTCAGTTGGGAGAGTACTTCCTTGACGTGGAAGGGGTCATGGGTTCGAGTCCCCTAGCGTCCACCATTTTAAGATTCAAAGGCTGATTCCAGCCTTTTTTTATTGTCTAAAGATACAAATCTCAGGTTTTATGCTACGATATCTATACAATGAGGTAGATTTATGGCGATTAAAACATTAGACTTGTCTCAATATCCAAGACGTGATCATTTCAATTACTTCCAGACACTGGCTTATCCTTATTTAGGCGTTACCTGTGAAGTTGATATTACTGAACTTTATCAGTTTGTCAAAGAAAAACAGCTTCCTATGTTTCTGACTCTGTTGTGGTGTGTCAGCCGCGCAGCCAATGATGTGCGTGAATTCCGTTATCGCATCAAAGACAATCAGCTGGTTGAAGTTGATTTCTGCGATACATCCCACACCGTAGCTAAAGATGATGAAACTTATGCTTACTGTGTATTAAAGGCAGACATGGATCTGGCACCTTTCTTAAAGGTTGCAGCTGTTAAACATGAAGCTTCACGAACAAGCGGTACAATTGATGAAGATCCAGATGAAGCACTCTCCATGATTTTCATTTCTACACTGCCTTGGTTCTATTTCACCGATCTGACTCAGCCAGTTCCAATTCCTGCAGACACCAACCCACGCATTACCTGGGGAAAGTTTCAGGAAAAAGAGGGCAGAATCATGATGCCTCTGAATGTTTTATGTCATCATTCACTGGTTGACGGAAAACATCTGGCGAATTTTTTTGATTGCCTGAACAAACGCATGAAAGATGCGATCAACTCGGGGGTAAACGCATGAAACTGACACAACTGACAAAACACATCTGGATCAGTGAACATGAACAGCGTCGTGACCGTCCAAAACTTGGTTATATTCACACTGATACGCATACGGTTGTGATTGATGCCGGTCATTCCAAAGAACACGTACAGGAATTTTATGATGCTCTGTCAAAAGAAAATCTGCCACTTCCTGAACTGACACTGATTACACACTGGCACTGGGATCACACATTCGGCATGCATGCAGTCCATGGTCTAACATGTGCTGAAAGACGAACAGAAGCACAGCTTCAAAGAGTTCTAAGCGACTGGAATGAAACCTCTTCCCAACAATACAAAGACATGAATGAACACATTTGTGCTGAATATGAAGACCGTACAATCCAGATCAAAGGGGCAGACATCGTCTTCGACAATGAACTGAACATTCATCTGGGTGAAGTCTCCGTTCATGCCTTCCACGTTCCATCCTCTCATACAGAAGATTCAACCATCATTTTGATTCCTGAAGAAAAGGTGATTTTTATCGGAGACTGCATCTGTGGAAAATATCCTGAATGGATTGTGGATTATCCTGTACGCAATCAATTGATTGAACTGTTAAAAACTCTCGATTTCAATATTGCAGTAGGATCACACTGGGAACCCTTCACTAAAGAAGAACTGATTACAGCTTTAGTTAATGATACAATTTAAAAAAGAAGGAATAAACTTCCTTCTTTTTACTTTAAGAATACTCTTAATAATTTACTGAACAATTCACTGCGATGATGACGATAACGAAACGGCAAATCCATCCATGTTTTCTTATCCATGATGTTTTTTGTATGAGAAAACGCCTTAAAACCAGCTTTTCCATGATAATTTCCCATACCGCTTTCACCAACACCACCAAATGCAAGTTCACTTGTCCCTAAGTGAGCCATAACATCATTGATGCATCCTCCACCATACTGAATACGTTCAGTAACAGCTTTAATGACCTGCTTATCTTCAGTAAAGAGATAAAGTGCCAACGGTTTAGGTTTGTCCTGCATCAAATGAATGATTTCTTCAGTTGTTTCATAGGTCAGTACTGGAAGTACTGGTCCAAAGATTTCTTCTTTCATGACTGCATCATCCCATGTCACATCATCCATAATTGTCGGTTCAATCTGGTATGTTTCTGCATTTGATTTTCCACCATGCACTACTTTATCGAGATCAATCAGACCTTTTACTCTTTCAAAGTGTTTCTCATTGATGATTTTTCCATAATCTGTCTGATTTAATGGATTTTCTGTGTACTGAAGTTCAATCTGTTTCTTCAGTTCTTTGATCAGCTGATCTTTTACAGAAGAATGAACCAGAAGATAATCGGGGGCAACACAAGTCTGTCCACAGTTCAGATACTTTCCAAACACAATTCTTTTGGCCGTCAGCTCAATCTTGGCTGTTTTATCCACAATGCATGGACTTTTTCCACCAAGTTCCAATACTGCAGGTGTTAAATGTTCTGCAGCATTTCTCAACACTTCTTTTCCTACATTGGTACTTCCAGTAAAGAAGATAAAATCAAACTTCTGTTTTAAAAGTTCTGCGTTTTCTTTTCTTCCGCCTGTTATGACGCAGACTACTTCTTCATCAAAACATTCTTCCAGAATCTGTCTTACAACTTCACTTGTGCATGGAGAATACGCACTTGGTTTGACAACCGCAGTATTTCCTGCCGCAATCGCATTGGCCAATGGATCGATTGTCAACAGAAAAGGGTAGTTCCATGGACTCATAATCAAGACTGTTCCATAAGGTACTGATTTTGTATAGCTTCTTGCCGCAAATTGTCCAAGAGGTGTCTTGACTGTCTTTTCTTTGGCATAGCTTCTGACATGTTTGATCATATGACTGATTTCTGTCAAAGCCAGTCCTACTTCACACATGTAGGCTTCAAAATCATTCTTGCCCAGGTCCTTTTCCAATGCATTTAGAATATCCTGTTCATGATGTTGTATTGAATCATACAATTTCTTTAACATTTTAATTCTATATTCTACATCAATGGTCTTTCCTGTATGAAAGAACTCACGTTGTCTCTGTACTTTTTCTTGAATCATTCTTGATCCTCCAATTCTGCAATGCACTATTTTACACCAGTTTTCACAATTTGTCACAATACACTGAATTGACATTTTATATTAAGTGTCTTTATAATAACACCACAACAGGAGGTGCCTATGCTGGATCGTTTTGAAATGTTTACTGTACTGATGTCAAAACTCAGTTATCAGATTAAGAAAATCAAATCGGAAGAGATGGAAAAGTTCAACTTGAAAGGCACGCATCTTTCTTGTCTGTACTATCTTTTCAAAAACAAGGAATTAACCGCAACTGAACTCTGTGATATCTGCAATGAAGATAAAGCATCCATTTCACGCTCTGTTGAATACCTTGAGAAACAAAATTACCTGATTTGTGAATCCAAAACTGAGAAAAGATACAAATCACTGATTCATCTGACACAAAAAGGAGAAGAAATCGCTAAATCCATCTGTCAGAAAATTGATGGTATTGTAGAAATGGCCAGTGCAGGATTATCAGAAGCTGATCGAGAAATCATGTATCGTGCATTGATGCTGATTAACGGAAATCTGAATAAATTGAATGATGAAGTCCATTAGTGGACTTTTTCTTTTGCTCAATGTTAAAATATAAGAAATTAAAAATTCTTTTAATAATGTTTTTTAATCAGTCATACAACTGAATGGAAAGGTATCTGAAGTAATATGGATAAAAACTTCATCTATTGTCAAAGGGATATTCCTAAACATGAGTTGAGATATGGCTTGTGGTCCAGTGCTGCAACAGGCTGCGGATGGATTGCCGTCTACAACATTCTTACTCTTTACGGTATCCCCTGCGATCCTCAACAGATTCTCAATGAAGTCAAAAGAGATGTTCCTGTCCTTAATGGATTATGCGGTTCATTCCTCATGAGTCCTGCATGGGTTTTAAGAAGGCATGGATTTGATGTCTGCTTTACCACAAAGAAAGAAAAAATGGACCAGATTGCCCAACAAAATGAAACAGGTATTCTCTTTTACTGGTGGAAAACCAAAAAGAAACTAGGTGCACACTTCTGTGCAGTTGAAAAAACTGAAGAAGGTTATATTGGATACAATACATATTCCAATTCAACCGGACCTGATTCATACGGTCCTAGCATTAAAGACTTCCTGGACAAAAGAAAATACTTCGGTGCTGTCTATTTCGGTATCACAAAGCACAAATAACATAAAACCTCACTATTTCTAATGAAATAATGAGGTTTTTTCATTTTCTGGTGAATAACAGAAATGAAGGGATCTGTTGAAGCTTGCCCGTCTGGACTTATGCATGCCACATAACGAAAGGAGGGCTTTCTATGATTACAATATCCATAGAACTTCTGTCTTCTTTTTCACTTTCAGATATCTGTGATGTCATTGTTGCAGTCTGCGATATCATCACACTCTTGATTTTGATTATAGGATACAAAAGAAAAAGCGCTGTTAGTTCCTACCAAGACAACCAGC
>JAFYOL010000029.1 GCA_017560205.1 Erysipelotrichaceae bacterium
AAAAAGAAAAGATGCCGAAGCATCTTTTACATATTTTTAAGAATCTGTGAAAGCATTGGTACCAGCTGCTGCTTACGGGAAATGATATCTGGGTCATAGCCTGAACGATCATTGAAGGATGTCTTCATGATATCTGCCATAATATGAGACAGTTTTCCACTGAACACAAACATTGTACCTTCAGCCATAACATGAGTAAACATCATAATCAGAAGATCATATTCTTTTGCACGACGTTCCAATGTCATGTTTTCCTTGAAGACTGGAAGGATACTCTGAATATCTTCCATGTTGCGATAGTTGGTCTGTCCAATACCCACTTTGTATTTACCGATTTCATATGTCTTCAAGTCACGGTTGAGAATCTGTGTTGGAGTTGCATCTTTCAATGCCACAGATGCACTCAGCATATCCAAAGCATACTGATCCAGATCCACACCAGCCAGCTCAGCCAGCTTGTATGCTGTATCAATATCAACCTGAGTTGTTGTGGCAGACTTGAATTTCAATGTATCTGACAGAATTGCACTGAGCATCAGACCAGCCATTTCACGACTAGGGACTACGCCAGCTTCCTTATAAAGCTGATAAACAATAGTACATGTGCATCCGCAACGCTGATTACGGAAATAAATCGGACGAGATGTCTCAATATTTCCAATATGATGATGGTCAATGATTTCTTCAATTTCCGCATCATCAATAAAATTGATTGCCTGAACTTTAGAACTATGGTCAACCAGAATAAATTTCTTGCGCTGATAATTCAACAGATGCCAGCGTGAAATTGTCCCCACAAGTTCACCATGTTCCCCCAGAACAGGATAACTTCTGTAACGTGTATTGGTAATCTTCTTCGATACATCATTCACATATTCAGTATCTTTATAGATAACGAGATTTCTGGCCATCAAAGTACCAACTGGAATTGATTCCTGAATGGTCTTGGCTACTTTCATCGTGTCATTGGATGTCTTAATGATGACACAGCCCTTTTCTTTTGCATATGAACAGATTTCTTCAGACACCCACTGATTGCATGTGATAATCATCAATGCTGTTCCCATATCAATCAGCTGACGCTGTTTATCTTCTCCATCTGAAAGAATACAGATTGCATCCTTGAATTCAAAGCCACTCTGTTTTTCACTGCTGAGTGTTACCACAAACACTTTCCCGTTGGTTTTGTAGTTCGTGCTGTCAACAATCACTTCCCCGCCAATTGTACGGGCAATTGTATCCAGTGTTGCCTTGGCAACCAATGTTTCAACTTCATCTTCCTGCATCAGACGCGGCTTCACCAGATCGGAAATCGACGCCATACCAGAAAGTGCACCAATGTCATCCACAACACACAGCACTTTGTTCTGCATCTGAAGCATGTTGTCCCATGCATCTTTCAGTGAACAATCTTCATGCACCAGTGTTGGAATATCCATTTCGATATCCTTCAACTGGCAGCGTGCGTCCTTCAGCAACAATGGATTTTCAACTCCAAACTGATTCAGGACAAATTTTGTTTCTTCATTCAAAGGACCAAGACGACATGGAATCGCATTGACACCTTGAAGCTGTTTCAGATGGGCATAGGTAATCGCTGAACAAATAGAATCCGTATCAGGATTTTTGTGCCCTACAATATAAACCATTTCACTCATCATTTCATCCCTTTCTTTTTAGAACATCACTGCATCATCACCAATATTCAATGATGTTTCATAATACGTACGCATCAGATTCACCAGATGTTCAACATCCAGTGCACCTGCAGTCTCTGCACAGCTGTGCATTGCCCACTGCGCAAGACCAATATCCACACTCATCAGTGATACATGAGAATTGGATACATTTCCTAATG
>JAFYOL010000003.1 GCA_017560205.1 Erysipelotrichaceae bacterium
ATGAATATTCCGGTGTTGCGGAGCCACCTTGTCCAGTGAAAATTGAGCCACCCCGTTCACTCATCTGAGCCACTCCGTCCAGTGGCGAGAGCCAGTACGTACACATTAATAGAGCCACTGATCAGATGACCAGTGGCTTGTTGTTTATTTGATTTTGGAATATTCTTCTCTCATGGATTTTCCATGTAATACGATCGTGTATGAGCTGTTGATAATACGATCCAAGATTGCGTCTGCGATAGGTCCATCCCCTAAACGCTGATGCCATCCCTCTGGTGTCCATTGGCTGCAGAAAATAGTTGATTTCTTATTACATCTGCTTTCCATAAGTTCCAGAAGGTCGGCACGTTCAGATTCATTCGTTGGAGATAGAAGGAATTCATCGAGAATAAGAAGATCATACTTTTGAAGATTCTTAAGATATGTTCTATAAGTCCCCTGAATTTTATGCACTTCAAATTCTGAAAACAGTTCTGGAAGGCGAATGTACTTGGCACGATATTTATTGATGCATGCGTTCACACCAAATGCACAGGAAAGCCACGTTTTACCACAACCAGATGCACCAATCAAAATAATATTCAAACCATGTTCCAAATAATCATTCGTGCTGAGTTCTTCAATCAATCCTTTATCCAATTTTCTCTCTGGTTTGTAATTGATGTCTTCTAGATTTGCAGATGAATCATAGAATCCAGCTGTTTTGATATATCTCTCGATTGTATGATTGATTCTAGAATCATACTCCTTTGATACGAGTTCATATAATCTTTCATCAAATGACAGTTGGAGCACTGCAGGATCACTTTTCTGATTCTCGTATTCTTCTGCCATGATAGGAAGTCTCATCTCTTTGAGTAACTTGGGTAATTTCTTAATTGTTTCGCTTTCCATAATAATCCTTTCCTCGCACGAATGCATATGCTGTGCTGCTTGTTTCTAACCTCTTAGTCTCTTCATGAAGCTTATCTTGACCTGACTCAAGAATCATTCTAATATTTTTATAGCTAGGTTTTGAAATGCTACTGAGCGCCAACTTACAAGCACTTTCTAATCTAGCTACCGTATACTTATCAGACAGTTTCAATAGGCTCAGACAGCCCTTATAAGACTGTTCTTCTACTTTGTAGCTCAGGATCAGCTTGTCTACGACTTCGTAGGTTGCTGGTCCTATTTTTTCTGCCCAATTTCTGAATCTTTTGCCATTCCATTCGTATTTCTGATGGTTTTCAGGCATGTGATCCATTGTTGTTGAATATTGATTCTTCTTTCCATATAGTCTTGTATGCGAACTGATTCTAGTCCCTTTGTAGAATACTTCAATCTGACTGTTGGTCATTTTGACTTCAACACGTTTACCTACATATTCGTAAGGTACAGAATAATTCATCTTTTCAACTTGAATATGGTAGTTGAGCTGTACAGTTGCCTGTTTCCAAGAACTAAGCTCAAAAGAATATTCAGGCAATGGCTGAAGATAGTCTTTTTCCTCTTCTTCAAACACACCTCTTCTTGAACCTTCTCTTTTCGCAAATTGATTTGAATTGAACTTGTCAACTTCTGGTAAAAGAGCACGATTCAAAGAATCAAAATCAAAGAATTTCCTGTTTCTCAACTTTCCGATGATTGAATTTGCACATGCATTTACGCTTCCTTCCACTGCAGCTTTATCTTTTGGAGCTTTTACTCTTGCCGGAATCGCTGCAATGTTGTAGTGATCGGTCATTTCCTGATAAGATTTGTTCAAAATTGGATCTTCATATTTCTTATGTTCGTTGACACCTGTTTTAAGGTTATCAAGAATCAAAAGTCTAGGAACGCCTCCGAAAAACTGAAATGCTTTGATGTGACAGTCAATCCACGCTTCCATGTTCATAGATGGACAAGCCTGTACATACGAATACATACTGAATGGAAGCGTAGCTACAAACAGATATGCCTTGAAAACTTCGCCAGTCATGGCATCATGTACTTCCATGGTTTTACCTGCCCAATCCACCATCATTTTGTCTCCAGGTTTATGATTGATGTGCATAGTGAGTTTATGCTTTTTGGCATATTCATGATACTTTTCAATAAACCAAGTACGCTGATAGTAAGGTTTATGGTTAGCCTTACATGTCTGTACGTACTCTTCCCAAAGCAGTTGAAGAGAAACCCCAACTTTTGCCAACTCTTTATGAACATATTCATAATCTGGCTGTTGATAGGTAAGATTGATTTCCTGAGATTCAGGAAACAGACGAGAATAGATTTGAGCATTGTCGAGGAACTGGGCGTCATTCCAGAATAATCCAACTTGATCTGCTGCATCATAGACCTTTTTGACAGTATTTCTGGACACTTGAAGAGAATCAGCGATGTATCGCTGACTTTTATTCTCAAATCTAAGTTTGAGAATTTTCTTATAATCTTGCATAAAAAAACACCTCCATTTACAAGATTAAGTGATCTTTCAACCACACTTTAATCTTACCTTAAGAGGTGTTTTTAATATATGCAATTTGGGTGGCTCTCACTAGTGGACGCACTGGCTCTCTGTACTGGACGGAGTGGCTCACTTTGACTGGAATACTCA